>MNYI01000189.1 GCA_001873945.1 Candidatus Desantisbacteria bacterium CG2_30_40_21 | reverse complement strand
TTTACCACGGAGAACACATAAGTTGATAGGTTGATGAGTTTATAGGTTAAAGGAACACAGATTCATAATTCATAAACATTTCCTATCAATTCATCCACTTATCAACCCATCAACTATTCAACTTATCAACTTTTTGTGTCTTCATGCCTTTGTGGTGAGTAGTTACTTCGTTTTTCACTTTTAGTTTTTCGTTTTTCACTTAAAAAGGAGGGTGTTATGAAAAGATCGGAAAAATTTTATTTTATTCTGATATTGGTTATTACCCTGACAGTCTGGGTAAAGGCAAGGATAACAAATGCAGAATCGCTATGGCTTAAAGGAGGACAGGAAAGCCTTTATACTGACTCAAAGGCAAAAAAGAAGGGTGATACCCTGACCGTAATTATTACTGAATCGTCTCAAGCCTCACACAAGAGTGTAACCAAGCGGGCAAAGGATATCAGCTTAAATGGAACACCTGATACAGTTGCTGCTGGTAAAAAAGCAAACTTGTTAAGTTTCTTACCATTTACCGGTGCAAAAGCCAAAAGCAGCTTTAACGGGGCAGGGGCAACTACTCGCACAGGGCTGCTTAATGCCATGATTACGGTAGATGTTACAGAGGTTATGGCTAATGGAAATCTTGTTATTGATGGTAAAAGGGTATTAAAAGTAAATGGTGATGAAGAGCAGATATCTGTCTCTGGAATTGTCAGACCACAAGACATTACCCCTCAAAACACTATACTTTCTTCATATATTTCAAATGCTAACATTAAGTATAAAGGAGAAGCAGAATTAACGGATAAGGAACGGCCAGGGGTGATTGGCAGGGTAACGAATAAGATTGCAAATATATTTTTTTGATGGAACAATGACCATAGAGCATCCAGAGGACATAGGGTGGGTAGTGGAAGGTTTCTGCTACGCTTAAATTTTATGACCCCTGTGTGCCCTATGGTATTATGGAGAAAGATATGATTAGGGTTATAGCATTTATTAGTGGCATTATACTGGGAATTATTTTATTTCAATCTATTGCACATGCAGAGGATACCCTTGTTGACCCATTATCCATGGGACCATCTGTAAGGCTGAAGGATGTTTGCCGCATATCTGATGTCAGACCCAATCAATTGGTAGGATATGGGTTAATCGTTGGGTTAAGTGGAACCGGAGATGGCAAGAATACTTTTTTTACAGCTCAGTCCATAGTAAATATGTTGCAACACTTTGGGGTTACTGTAGATAAAGACAAGATGAAGGTCAATGCCATTGCAGCGGTAATGGTTACCATGGAGTTGCCGGCATTCAGTCGGGCAGGAGACAAAATAGATGTGATTGTATCCACCCTTGGTGATGCATCTGATCTCAGTAACGGAATATTATTACAAACACCTCTGGTTGGAGCAAATAAAGTAACCTATGCTGTTGCACAGGGTCCTGTGTCTCTTGGTGGTGGTGATGCAGGCAAAACCGGCAAAAAAAAGGCTCATCCCACTGTAGGAAGGGTGCCTGATGGCGGGATTGTAGAAAAAGAGATAACATGTCCAATTGCAGTTGATGGCAAGCTCTCACTTGTGCTTAAAAATTCAGATTTTACCACAGCCTCAAGGATGGTGAAGGCAATAGATGATGGATTTGGTGCAGGCACAGCCATAGCTATAAATGCTGCCTCCATAGATGTAACCATTCCTTCTGAATACACGGATAATATAGTTGGCTTTATATCCACGCTTGAGAACCTGACCGTTACCCCGGATGTTGTTGCCAGGGTTGTCATTAATGAACGAACAGGAACAGTGGTAATGGGTGAAAATCTTTACATCCTGCCTGTAGCTGTATCCCATAAGGATTTGTATCTGGTAGTCACCGGAGAAGGGGAAAAGCAAGAGGGTAAAGGAGCAGCACCAACCATCATTGTTTCTGCCCCGGAAATAAGCACAGAAACCATGTCCAATGCATTAGGGGCAATCAATATCAAACCAACCACGGAACAGATAACTACGGTATTGGATATTATCAAACAGCAGTCAACTGAATCACCAACGACACCTGAAACAGGCGGCAAGAATACAGCAGAGACAAAACCAGAGGCACAAACAACAACTCAGTCCCAAGGTAAGGTGGTCATTCTTTCAACAAGGGTTAAGGTTGGTGATGTAGTTAAGGGATTAAGCTCTGTAGGTGCTACCCCGCAGGATGTTATTGCAGTTCTTCAGGCTATTAAGGCAGCTGGAGCATTGCAGGCAGAGATAGTTATTATGTAACTACTCACCACAAAGATACGAAAAGTTGATAAGTTGATAAGTTGATGGGTTGGAAAGGGAAGGGTTGGAAAGGGAAGGGTTGATAGGTTTATAATCTGTGTTCCTTTAACCTATAAACTCATCAACCTATCAACCTATAAACCTATCAACTAAGGAGACATACAATGAATGCAATAACCCCAATCAATGGATTAGACACCCAATTCGATAAAATACTCAATTATCAGACCAGGAAAAATGCTGTTCAATTATCAGGGGTGCAAACAAATACGACTGATATTGCCCCTCCATTCTCCATTCCATCGTCAGAGGTGCAGGTTCAGTCTACTGATAATGAAAAGGATTTTGAGTTAAGAAAGGAACGCCTTCGTGAGGCAAGTTATAATTTGGAGGCTATTTTTGTGAACATGCTCCTTGATGAAATGCGTAAATCTACAGGCAAGACAGAGATGTTTCATGGAGGGTATGCTGAAGATATGTGGGAAGATATGCTTTACGATGAATATGCCAAGAATATAGCAAAATCAAATAAGTTTGGCATAGCAAATACGATTTATAATAGTATGGAGAAATATCTGTAGGGAGAGGGGAAAAAGAAGGCACAGAGGCACAAAGACAGGAAGGAACAGAGGAACAGAGATAGAGATTGGGAGACATTATGTCAAATTTAGTTCGTTTTGGAATATCATTAGACAAAGAGTTGCTGGATAGTTTTGATAATCTTATCAACACGCAAAACTACTCTAACCGATCAGAGGCTATCCGCGACCTTATTCGGGAAAGCCTGATAAGAGAAGAATGGATACAAGGGGAAGAAATAGCTGGAACCATTACCCTTGTTTATGATCATCATCAGAGGGAATTGGCAAACACTCTCATTGATATTCAGCATGACTTTCATCGCCTTATTATCTTCACTGGGCACATCCACCTTGACCATCATAATTGTATGGAAATAGTAGTTGTTAAAGGGAAACCAAAGGAGATTGAGGAATTATCCCAGCAATTAAAGACAAAAAGAGGGGTAAAACATTGCTCACTTGGCATGGCAACCACAGGTAAGGAATTGAAGTAGGGGAAAATGGGGACGGGAAAATGGGGACAGCACCCTATTTTTAGAAGAAAAATAGGGTGCTGTCCCCATTTTCCCTCACCGATTAAACCCCAGAGGGGTGACATATTAAGAATATATCGCTCCTACGGAGCTTACCTGAATTTATTTGTCCCCATTTTCCCCCATTTTCCCCAAATCAGGTGAAAAAGGTGCATGAAATATCTTTTGCCCAATCCATACTTGATATAGCTACCAATACTGCTTTGCAGAATAATGCCAACAATGTTCTAAATATCAGATTAAGAATAGGAGAATACTCATGTATAAATCTTGATTCCCTGCAATTTGCCTTTTCCTGTATCTCTCAGGGTAGTCTGGCAGAGGGAGCAGAATTGATAACAACAGGGTGTTTGGGATCTGATACAATTGAGGTTGAATCAATAGAGGTGGATGAATGATGAAGGTAATTAAGGTAGCAGCTTCGGTCTTGAAGGTAAATGATACAATTGCCCTTGAAAATCAGGCTGCTTTCAGGGATAATAATGTGTTTGTGGTCAATGTCATGGGCTCACCTGGTGCTGGTAAAACATCCTTGCTGCTTCGAACAATTGAGGCATTGAAAGATAATATCAGGATAGGGGTGATTGAGGGTGATATTGCTACCAGCCATGATGCTGAGTTGATTCAAGCAACTGGTGTGCCAGTGGTTCAAATAAATACTGAAGGTGCTTGTCATCTTGATGCTATGATGATCAAGATGGCTCTTACCCATTTTAACCTTGCTGAGATTGATCTGCTTTTTATTGAGAATGTGGGCAACCTTGTGTGTCCGGCAGGTTTCAGGTTGGGTGAGAACGCTCGGGTAGTGGTTTCGAGTGTGCCGGAGGGTGATGATAAACCAAAGAAATATCCGGGAATGTTTAGAATAGCAGATGGTGTGGTGCTTAATAAGATTGACCTTCTGCATGCCTTTGAATTTAATATCAACACATTTAAGGAAGATGTAAGGCGGGCAGGAGAGCTTCCAATATTTGAGGTTTCATGCAAGACTAAGGATGGGCTGTCAGTATGGCTTGATTGGTTAGGAGTCAAGAAAAAATAAGTTGTACACCAAGAGTCACTCTGAGTCGTTTGGCTGGCAAGTCGTGAGAAGCGAGCATACTACTGTTCGTAAACGACGAACAACGAAACCAGCCAAGATGGATCGGTGGCACGACTCCTGCAAGTTATTTTTTCTTGACGACTTAAGGGTAGGGCAGACATTCCTGTCTGTCTTGCCTGAACACAGGCAGGAATACTTGTAGACACAGGCAAGGAATGCCTGTAGACAGGCAAGAATGCCTGTCCTACCTTAAAGAAGGGTGGTGCATGATTGTGCAGATTAGGGCAAGGATAATCTTGAATGGCATTGTTCAGGGGGTTGGGTTTCGGCCGTTTGTCCATAGGCTGGCTGAATCCTTCCATCTCTTCGGCTGGGTGGCTAATACAAGTCAGGGTGTTATCATTGAGGTTGAGGGAGACAGGGAATGCGTGGATGGATTTTATCAGCAGGTGTTGAATTCGTCGCCACCTATGGCAACCATTATGAGGCGGACAATTGAGTTTTTTCCGACTATTGGTTCGGTCTCTTTTGAAATAAGGGAGAGTGTTATTTGCCCGGATGAGTTTACTCCGGTCCCCCCTGATATGGCTATATGTAACGATTGCTATCAGGAACTCATTGATCTCAATAACAGGCGATATGGGTATCCCTTTATCAACTGTACAAATTGTGGACCAAGATTCACCATCATTCAGGCTACCCCCTATGATCGCAAAAATACAACCATGCGGGATTTTAAGATGTGTCAGGAATGTGAGGCTGAGTATAATGATATTACCAACAGGCGGTATCATGCTGAGCCAAATGCTTGCCCCGTATGTGGCCCTGAGGTATGGCTGTGGAGGGATGGGATACGAGTTGAGTGTGATGACCCTATAAGAAAAACCATAGGGATCTTAAAGGATGGCTGTATTGTAGCTGTGAAGGGAATTGGTGGGTTTCATCTGGCATGTAATGCACTGGATAGCGAGGCTGTAAAACGATTGCAAGAGAGAAAGAGGCGTGAAAAAGAGAAGCCGTTTGCCATTATGTTAAGGGACATTGAGAGGGTAGGGCAATACTGTAAGGTTAATGAGCATGAAAGGGATATTCTGCTTTCGACTGCCAGTCCAATTGTTTTGCTAAAAAAGAGACTGCCATGTTCCATCCCTGATGTTGTTGCCCCAAACAATAGGTATCTTGGGGTGATGCTGCCCTATACCCCACTTCATTATCTCTTAATGGCTGATGAGGAAATACCTGCTCTGGTGATGACCAGTGCTAACCTTTCTGATGAGCCATTAATTAAGGATAATAATGAGGCAATGGATAGGCTTCCTGGCGTGGCTGATTATATCCTTATGCACAATCGGGATATTCATAATCGATGTGATGACTCAGTGGTTCAGGTAATAGGCGACAAGGAGATGATTGTCCGACGCGCACGCGGGTATGCCCCATATCCGATAACATTTGACACAGGAGCGAACCATTTTCTTTCTGTTCTGGCAGTCGGGGCTGAGCTTAAATCTACATTTTGTTTAAGCCATAGGAATTTTGCCTTTTTGAGCCAACATCTGGGTGACTTGAAAAACCTCGAAACATTGGAATTTTTTAAGGAGGGGATTAAACGGTATCAACGACTTTTCCAGATTAAGCCAGAATTTATTGCCCATGATTTGCACCCTGATTACCTCTCGACCAGATTTGCCCTTGAGATTACAGCTCAAAATCCCAACCTCAAAAACCATGCCATCCAGCATCACCATGCTCATATCGTTAGCTGTATGGCAGAGAACAGCATAGATGAAAGGGTGCTGGGGATAGCTCTGGACGGAATAGGCTACGGAACAGATGGACACATCTGGGGTGGAGAGTTTTTATTGGCAGATTACAGCGGGTTTGAAAGGATAGCACACCTGAAATATATTCCCATGCCAGGTGCAGATCTGGCCACCAAACAGCCCTGGCGTATGGCAGTGAGTTATTTGTATGCAGCTTGTGGGGGGATCATTCCCCCGGGATTTATAGAGAGATGGGGCAGTGAGAGGGTGAAGATAATCATCAAGATGATGGAGCAAGGGTTAAATTCACCCCTTACCTCAAGTGCTGGCAGATTGTTTGATGCTGTAGCAAGTATTATTGGTATCAGGGATGAGGTTGATTATGAGGCACAGGCAGCTATAGAACTGGAGATGATGGCTGAGGAACATTGCAATGGAGAGTATGGCTTTTTTGTGGATCAAGATACAAAGCCATGGGGAATAGATACCATTCCAATAATCAGGGGGATATTAAATGATATGGGGACAGGGGTGGTTTCATCTATTATCTCAGCCAGATTTCACAATACAATCATAGCCATGATCCAACAAATTTCCCGGCTGATAAGGGAAAGATGGATGGTAAATAAGGTGGCTTTGTCGGGTGGTGTTTTTCAGAATCGATACCTTTTGGAAAGAGTAAAACCCCTGCTCGAAGGGGATGGGTTTATTGTTTTTTCTCACTCAAGGGTGCCTGCAAATGATGGCGGGATTTCCCTTGGTCAGGTAGTGATTGCAAGCAGGAGGATAAAAAATGTGTCTGGGTATACCTGTAAAAATAATGAAGATTTCAGACTCTCTGGCAGTCGTTGAGATAGGTGGTGTAAAACGACAGGCATCCCTTGCCTTGGTTGAGGATGTACGCGTAGGTGACTATGTAATCCTGCATGCTGGGTTTGCCATCCAGAAGGTTGATGAGGATGATGCCCGGGAGTCGTTGAGACTTTTGGAGGAGATTGGAATATGCGATATATAGATGAATTTTGTGACCCGGGACTGGCGAAAAGGTTGGTTGAGAGCATCAACAGGCTTTCCGATAAAGAGATTGTTCTGATGGAGGTCTGTGGTACTCATACAATGGCTATTTTTAAGCATGGGATAAAGAAACTCCTTGCCCCATCCATCAGACTCGTCTCTGGTCCCGGATGCCCTGTGTGTGTAACAGCTGCTCAGGATATAGATGTGGCCAGATGGATTTCAAGACAAAAGGATGTTATTTTTACTACCTTTGGCGATATGATCAGAGTGCCGGGGGGTGCAAGTTCTCTTGAGAGGCAGAAAGGGCAAGAGGGGGCAGATATTCGAGTGGTCTATTCAATTCTTGACGCCTTGGATATTGCCAGAAATAATCCCACAAAAAGGGTGGTATTCTTTGGTATAGGGTTTGAAACTACGGCACCAAGTATTGCCTCAGGCATACAATTGGCAAGCAAGCAAGGGCTTGATAACTTTTTTGTATATTCCTGTCATAAACTCATCCCTCCAGCCATGAAAGCCTTGCTTGAGTCTGGAGAGGTAAAAATAGATGGATTTATCTGCCCGGGACATGTCTCAACCATTATTGGTGCTAAACCGTATGAGTTTATTGCTGAGCAATACCATATTCCCTGCGTAATTACCGGGTTTGAGCCGTTAGATATATTGCAAGCCATCCTGATGTTGGTTAAAGCAAGGGAAAGTGGTCAAGTGGGGGTAGAGATTCAATACACCCGGGCAGTGAAGCATGAGGGAAATGTTGTGGCACAAAGGATATTGGCTGAGGTATTTGAGCCAATTGATGCTGTCTGGCGGGGTATTGGTGTTATCCCTGATTCAGGTTTGAAAATAAGGCAGGAGTATAGCCGGTTTGATGCCTTATTGCAGTTTGAGATGCCTGAGATGTCCGATAAGTCAGACTTGTCTAACCTGTCCGACTGTATCTGTGGTTTGATACTTCGGGGAATAGCCATACCGACTGATTGCCCATTGTTCAAGACAGTATGTAACACGGAGAATCCAGTTGGAGCCTGCATGGTCTCGTTAGAGGGAACATGTGCTGCATATTATAAGTATAGTCCATAGTCAAGAGGAGGAGGGATAACAATGCAATTTGACAGAATATTACTCAGCCATGGCTCTGGTGGAAGGCTCAGTCAACAATTGATTCATGATGTATTCCTGAAAGAGCTGGGCAATGAGATATTAGATGAGTTAAATGACAGTGCTGTGTTTAATGTCGCTGAGGGTAAGCTGGCTTATACCACTGATGCCTATGTGGTTTCACCCATATTCTTTCCTGGCGGAGATATTGGCAGGCTTTCTGCATGCGGTACAGTAAATGATCTATCCATGAGCGGGGCAAAGCCTTTCTATTTATCAGCATCCTTTATTATCGAGGAAGGCCTGTCGATAAACGACTTAAAGACTATCCTGATGTCCATGAAACAGGCAGCAGATGAGGCAGGGGTTAAAATAGTTTGTGGCGATACCAAGGTTGTGGGTAGGGGAATGGCTGATAAGGTATTTATTACTACTTCCGGGATTGGGCTGATTCCTGATGGGATTGACATCTCACCACGCAGAATACGCCCGGGTGATAGCGTTATTCTCAGCGGCACTATTGGGGACCATGGGATAGCCATACTAAGCCAGCGGGAAGGGCTTGGATTCAGCTCAGATTTTATTTCAGATGTAGCCCCCTTGAATCACCTTGTTGCCTCTATGCTTGATGAGGTTGGCAATGATATTCATGCCATGCGTGACCCAACCCGCGGTGGGTTGGCCACGACCCTGAACGAGTTTGCTCAAGTAGCAAATTTGGGGATGAGAATCTATGAGGATAAGATTCCCGTACAGGATAATATCAGAGGTGCCTGTGAATTGCTTGGCTTTGACCCGCTCTATATTGCCAATGAGGGTAAATTAGTGACAATTGTCGAAAATGTGGCAGGGGACAGGGTTCTTGCCTGCATGAAGAGACACCCACTGGGGATAAATGCCGAGATTATTGGTGAGGTTGTCGAAAAACCAGAGGGTATGGTCTCTTTGGTTACACGCATAGGTGGAACAAGGGTAATTGATATGATGGTTGGAGATCAATTGCCAAGGATATGTTAATAAGGGTCTGTCACAAAATAAATGTGTCACATCGAGGTTGTCGATTCGCTCGCCTTGCTGAACGAGATGAAGCGGCAACCGAATGTAATAGTTGTTTTGCGACAGACCCTTAAACAATCTCGTGCCAGCTTTGGACAGAGACAAGCCCTGTCCCTACGATTTGGCTGGCATTTGAACGCCTACCCTCTCCACATTTCCGTATGAGACAATCCTGTTACTATTCCTACAGTATCGACAGATACCTCTCCAACTCATACTCTGTAACCTGTATTCGATAATCCTCCCATTCCTTTTCCTTTATAGCGATATATCTTGGGAAGATATGCTCACCCAATGCCTTGCGAACAATCTCACTGTGTTTGGCAACACCTATCGCCTCACCCAAACTGCCCGGCAGCATCTCAATTCCGGCACTTTCCCTTTCCGCAGCACTAAGGTGATAAAGGTTCTTGTCCATTGACTCTGGCAATTCATACCCTTTCTCAATCCCATCAAGTCCAGCATGAAGAAGGGCAGCAAAGGTAAGGTATGGATTACATGCTGGATCAGGACAACGCAGCTCCATTCTGGTAGCTTGTTCTTTTCCGGGATGATACAAAGGGATTCTAACCAAGGCTGACCTGTTGCGTTGCGACCAGGTGATATAGACTGGTGCCTCATAACCAGGAACAAGTCTCTTGTAGGAGTTTGTCCATTGGGCAAAGATACAAGACATTTCTGGAGCATGCTTTAACTGACCGGCAATAAACTTTTTTGCTGTATCGCTCAGGTGATAGGTATCATTGGCATCAAAGAAGGCGTTATGATCCTTCTTAAACAGAGACTGATGAACATGCATCCCACTACCATTTTCACCAAAGATTGGTTTGGGCATAAAGGTGGCATAAACCCCATACTTTTGTGCTATTTCTTTGACAACTAAGCGATAGGTCATGACATTATCTGCCATGGCTAAGGCATCGGTATATCTCATATCAATCTCGTGCTGGCTTGGTGCCACCTCATGATGGCTATATTCAACCCGAATACCCATTGCCTCCAATGTTAAAATGGTATCCCGCCTGATGTCAGAACCAGCATCTAATTGGTTCAGATCAAAATACCCGCTTTTATCCAGAACCTTTGTAGAATCTGAGGATTGAAAATAAAAGTATTCAAGCTCCGGCCCAACGAAGAAATGGTCAAATCCCATATCATTTGCCCGTTTTATAGCTCTCTTCAGGATATAACGGGGATCACCCTCATAAGGCTCTCCGTATGGAGTCATAATATCGCAGAACATTCTGGCTACTGCCGTCTCCCTTGGTCTCCATGGAAGTATCTGAAAGGTTGACGGATCCGGCATAGCAATCATATCGCTTTCTTCAATATCCTGATACCCTGTTACTGAAGAACCATCAAATCCCATGCCATTTTCCATTGCATTTTCAATCTCTGCACTGGTAATAGCAAAATTCTTCAGTTGTCCAAGCATATCCGTAAACCATAAACGAATAAACTTGACATTATTGTCCTTAACTAACTTAAAGACATCCTCTTTTGTCTTTGCATACATATTGGTTGCCTCCTTTGATAATATTTGGACTATCCCACAAGATGACTCATATAATATAAAGTAAAAAAACACTGCTTCTGGTAACCCCCTGATATTAAAAAAGACGGTAACTACTCACCACAAAGGCACGAAGACACAAAAAGTTGATAAGTTGAATAGTTGATGGGTTGATAAGTGGATGAATTGATAGGAAATGTTTATGAATTATGAATCTGTGTTCCTTTAACCTATAAACTCATCAACCTATCAACCTATCAACTTATGTGTTCTCCGTGGTGAATTACTTTACCTGAGTAGTT
>MNYI01000224.1 GCA_001873945.1 Candidatus Desantisbacteria bacterium CG2_30_40_21 | reverse complement strand
GGAGAAGAAGGATTCTGGACAAGCGGGAATGACAAGGAGAAGAAGGATTCTGTCGATTCGTAGTTATCTCTTGATAGCTGAGTAGTTACGATGAGTTTATAGGTTAAAGGAACACAGATCCATAATTCATAAACATTTCCTATCAATTCATCCACTTATCAACCCATCAACTATTCAACTTATCAACTTTTTGTGTCTTCGTGCCTTTGTGGTGAGTAGTTACGACTATTTTGTCTTTTTCATCTATCATTTAAGAATCACATCCTTTATTGAACCAGTACCATACAAAAAAGCCACTGAATGAGAAACCATCCCATCCAGTGGCTTTCTATACTATGATTAGGTAATTTATTGCATTACCCAAGGTTGCAAAATAAACAACTATAGATGGTTGTCTATTGCAAGCTTAGAATGCAATCTTCATACCAGCTTGAATCTTGGTGGCTTTGTCTGTATTGGAAGACAGGGCTTTACCAGGATCCAACTGTGCTAAGAGCAGGCTCAAGGAGACTGCATCTGATGCCTTGTAACCAGCAGTGAGGTTAATCTCTGTGGCATACTTGGTTTCACCAGCAGAATCTTTCTCATTCAACTTGTATGTACCATAAGCAAATCCGAGGTTCAACCCTTCAACCGCAGCAGGTGCAAGACCAAGATTGAGGACAATAGCATTGCGATTGGCTATTGCAGTTTTATATGCCAAATCGTCATTCTTTGATCCAGCTGCTATATCGCTTGCAATTTCTGTCAACTTCAAGGATGGATTGATACCGGTATAGTCACCATCTTTATCATCTGTGCTGTTTTCATCCCCTGATGTATTCAAGTATGTCAACCCGCAGGAGACCTTACCCACACCCATATCACATCCACTACAGCCAAGCTTTACCAGCATAGCAGTTGCATCCTTTTTAACTACTGCACTTGTCTTGTCCGCAGACTGCATAGCATATTCAAGTGAGGCATTTATGCCGCATGCTACTGGAATCTTGCCAGATACAGCAAAATCAAGGACTGCGTTAGTACTCTTGGTAGAATCTGTCCCTGGTCCTTGTTCATATCTTGCCAATGCTGCATTTACCTCACCAATCTTTCCGCCAAGCAGAATAGCACTAATATCATCTCGTTCTGCTGGTCCATTTGCAGAAACAACGGTAACATCCACTGGTCCACACTTTCTGGACAGCTTGATTGCATCTGCTGCGCTGGACTGAAAAACCAATGCGTTTTTCTTCTCACCTATGTTCTGCCGTCCAATAACAGCATCAACACCAGCAATATCCTTAACAGTAAGATTTACCTGATATACCTCTGTCAATGAAAGCACAGCATTAAGGTCAGCATTGTCGCTATTCCCTTGTGTGCTTACATTCCGCAGTGTTGCATTCAAGCCCACATTATCTGTCAACTCACCAGACAATAACAGTTTTGAAACCAGCTGGACATAATCCTGCTTAGCCTTCAATACATTTGTATCTGTTATCGACTTCAAACTCAAATCACCCTTAACACTGACATTTGGATAGTTCAGTCCAGCCAATGCCGGCATAGCCATTACACTTACCATTAAACCTGACAAAAGTAACTTTCGCATTCTTTACCCTCCTTATGATTTTAAGATGATTTTAAGCCCTGCTTTTGTTTGTGCTGTAAATAAAAGATGTAAATCTGCTACATGTGTTCCTGCATTTAATCTGTTCATTTTGCTATAAATTGCAGAACTTAAAAAATCTACGGTGAACAAGTTTTGTTCACAAAAGTAATACAATATGTTAAACCCTACCAATGACCATCAACGCAACCAGCAAAAATTTCCCCCCTCCTTTTCGCTTCTGTATTTGCAAGTCATTTGGTAAGCGATAACTAAATATTAGTTTACCACATCATAACACATAATCTTTATCCTGTCAAGTATTTTTTACAAAAATATTGCAAAATATTTGATTATGGTTTTTCATTCTTTTAGGGTTTGTCACAAAATAAATGTGTCACATCGAGGTTGTCAAAAATATGTTATCCTATCCGCTTTCTCTTATCGGCAAAATGCAAGTTAATCTTTAATATGACAGACCATTAATAGCTGAATTTACCCTGCATCAAAACTATTCCCACAGCCAATCCAGCTAATAATAGGGTTATCGCATATAAAATCACTACTACTTGTCGATGGTCAATACCTTTATCCAAAAGTCGATGATGGATATGCCCCTGGTCAGCCTTAAATATCGGCACCTTATTCTTTAATCTCCTGATAATGGCTAATACGACATCTAAAATGGGTACACCAGCACACAGAAAGGTTACAGCAGAAATATCAAATATATTGCCTCTCAATGTATTTATACTCAAGATAGGGATACTGGCAATCAAAAATCCCAGAAGCATACTCCCATTATCTCCCAAAAATATCTTCTCCTTGCGAAAGTTGAAATAAAGAAAGATTAAGGTCGTTCCACAAAGGCATCCACTCAAAATACTCAATGGGGCATCATTAAAGAATAAGGCAAATCCAAATAAGACAAGGGAGATGATAAAGACAATCCCACAAGCTAAACCATCAAGCCCATCAATAAGATTAATGGTGTTGATAAACCCGACAAACCAAAAAAGGCTAACTGGGATGGCTAACCAGCCAAGGGGAAAAGAAAATAATGTATTGATCTTTAATCCAAGGAAGATGACTATAATCGCTATTACTATTTGCCAGACAAACTTGATTCTTGCTCTTATTTGCCTTATATCATCATATATCCCCAGCCCAAGCAAAAGGGTACTGCCAACAAATAGTCCCATAATGTCCTTTAACCTGAATATATCCTTTGGCAAGAAAAAAAAGTACATTATTCCAAGGCTGAGGAAAAAAGCAAAATATATTGCCAGCCCGCCACTGCATGGGGTTGGTTCAAAATGTATCTTGCGATAGTTTGGCAGATCAACTATGCCCATTCTGAATCCTATCTTACGGGCAAAAGGAACAAGACAAAAACACAAAATAAAACCAATGATAAAACCAAGCAGGGAAATTAACATTAGTTATATACACCTCCTGAATGTACTGATAGCTGAATGCTGACAACGGAATAGTTTTCTTGTAACTACTCACCACAAAGACACGAAGACACAAAAAGTTGATGGGTTGAATAGTTGATGGGTTGGAAAGGGAAGGGTTGATAGGTTGATGAGTTTATAGGTTTATGAATCTGTGTTCCTTTAACCTATCAACCTATCAACCTATAAACTTATCAACCTATCAACCTATCAACTTCTTACACTATCACCTTATTCAACGGATATTCAACAATCCCCTGTGCCCCACATTCCTTAAGTTGGGGGATGATATTCCTGACAACCTTTTCATCAATGATTGTTTCTATTGCCATCCAGCCTTTTTCATGGAGGTGTGATACCGTAGGGTTATGGAGGGCAGGCAATATCTCAATTATTTTGTGCAAATTATCCTCACAAACATTCATCTTCAGCCCTACCTTGCACTTAGCATTCAATGCCCCCTTGAGAAGTATGGCGATATTTTCTATCTTTTTCCTCTTCCATGGATTCTGCCATGAAACCTTATTGGCAATCAGCCTTGTAGTAGATGTGAGGATGGTATCAATTATTCGGAGGTTATTTGCCCGCAATGATGAGCCGGTCTCTGTTATCTCAACAATAGCATCAGCCAATTTTGGTGGTTTCACCTCTGTTGCCCCCCATGAAAACTCAACCGTGGCTGTTACCCCATGCTCTTGCAGATACCGTTGTGTTAATCCTACTGCCTCTGTAGCTATCTTTTTCCCCTGTAAATCATTAACTGATTGGATAGGACTATCCTCTGGCACAGCCAATACCCATTTTACTGGTGTAGTAGTCTGCTTTGAATAGGCAAGTTCTTCAACCTCAATAACATCTGCCCCAGATTCAACTATCCAGTCTTTGCCGGTCAAACCCACATCAAGTATCCCATCCCCAACATACCTGGCCATTTCCTGTGCCCGAATAAGCATACACTCTATCTCTTCATCATCAATAGATGGGAAATAGGAGCGATGCCTGATGTTTACCTCAAACCCAGCATTCTTAAACATCTTCACTGTAGCCTCTTCCAGACTACCCTTTGGTATTCCCAAACGCAATATATTACTACTCATTTTTTGTTCTCCTTATTTTACTTCCCATACACCTGTTGTGGGTCAAATACCTTTTCCTTAAACACTACCAACTCATCCCCTTTTACCCGACGGTAGAAACATGAATTATATCCTGTATGGCAGGCTGCCCCACCAATCTGTTCCACCTTAAACACAACTGTATCGTCATCACAGTCAACTAATATCTCTTTAATCATTTGAAAATGTCCTGAGCTTTCACCCTTTAGCCAGATTTTCTGCCTGCTGCGGCTATAGTAGTGTGCCTTACCAGTATCAAGTGTCCTCTGCCATGCCTCTTCATTGATAAAAGCAAGCATCAGCACCTCATCTGTTTTATAATCCTGCACGATAGCTGGGATTAATCCATCCATTTTGGTAAAATTTAATGCGATCATTGTTTCCTCCCCATCCATTACACACCCTTTCTCCATCCCTGAGCAGCCTCAAACATCTCCTTGAGCCTGTCCCATCTTTCATCACTAATTACCTGTTCCCATTTATTCAGGGCATCCTTAAATTTCCCAAGCATCTCCTTGATACTCCCCTGATTTGTCAGGCAAATATCCTTCCACATCTCTGCATCACCTTGAGCAACCCTGGTTGTATCTAAGAATCCAGAGGCAATGAGTGGAATTATTTTCTCCCCCTCACCCATGGCAATATTTACCAGCACAGAGGCAATTATATGGGGAAGATGGCTGGTTATTGCAATAAGTTTATCATGCCCTTCCGGGGGCATCTCCATTATCTTTGCCCCAACCCTTGTCCACATAGCCTTTATTATTTCACAGGCATCCTTGTCAGTTTTTTCAACTGGTGTAATCACGCACACAGCATTATGAAACAAGTCCCCCTTAGCAGATTCAGGACCCCGATTATGCGATCCAGCTAATGGATGTGTCCCCACAAACGATCCCTTCTGCTGAACCAATGGGGTTAATATATGGACAATCTCTGCCTTAGTGCTTCCAACATCAATAACAATACAACCAATTTTTAGATTAGCAACAATCTCTTTGCCCACCTCTATGATTGAAACAACCGGCAAGGCTAAGATGACAACATCCGCATTCCTTACACCATATTTCGGATCAAGGGTACTCTCATCTATCACCTTATGTCCATGACTATCAACAATCAATGCCATCTGCTCAAGCGAGGATAAACTTCTACCAACACCAATTATCCGTTTAACACCACACCTTTCCTTCAAAGTTATCGCCAATGACCCACCGATCAAACCTACACCGATAATGGTTACTGTTTCAATATTCATCATACTCTACTGCCATCCTTCCCTCTCACCTTGCGGACAAATTCCACCATCCTTGCCCTATCCTTCTTTCTTGGCAAAACTTCCACCCCGCTGCTAACATCCACCCCATATGGTTTCACCTGCACAATTGCCTCAGCTACATTTTTCGGATTAAGTCCGCCAGCAAGGATAATTCGTCCGTATTTTTTTGCATCCCTTGCCAGCGACCAATCAAATTGTTTCCCTGTGCCACCCTCAGCACCCTCAACAAAGGTATCCAGCAAATAACCGCTAACCTGATACTCAGACAATGCCAGAAGAGAAACAGCGGATTGTATTCGGAATGCCTTTATCACCCGTCGGTTTATCCGGGAACAATACTCTGGCGATTCATTCCCATGTAGCTGAATAATATCCAACCCACAATATTCCACAGTATCCTGCACCATATCCAATGGCTCATCAACAAATACCCCCACTGTAGGGACAAGTGGGGGCAAAAGTTTGATTATTGTTTTTACTATTTTCTTATCTACCAGCCTTGGGCTCTTCTTTGCAAAGATAAACCCAAGGGCATCAACCCCAGCCTCAACCGCAAACAGGGCATCTTCAATATTGGTAATGCCGCATATTTTTATTGCTATATTGTGCAAGGCTATAACCTCTTTTGGACACAGTTCGCATTTTGTCAATATCCTACTGCCTGACAAAAAACATCTGCTGCCCATCATCTACCCTCTTCCCAGCCTGTTCAGCAGCAAGAATGACTTTGCGATGTTGTTCTGGGGAAAGATGTATCGTGAACTGACCAGAAAAAGGCTGTTCTGGTTTTTCTTTGCGACTGGCACAAAAAGCCAGATAATCCTCCACAGAATCTTCAAAGGCTTGACGGATTTCACCTACTGATTTTCCCTGAAATGTGATTACATCTCGAATATTAATCACTTCTCCATGAAAAATATTGAACTCATCATCAAACTCTACATGAGATAGATAATCCTTGTATTTCATCATGGTTCTACTCCTGCTTCTGTTAAAAAACGGCGAATGGAGACCACTGCACCTTTATCAGTTTCTTTTTGTGGATGGGGACGATGAAACACAGCACGCATTCCATTTAAGAGCAATGCGTAATCTGGATCCTCGACCTTCACTGATTTCTGCCCCACAAGCCACAAATAAGCCTTCAATATTCTCCCATAGAATATTAGCACGAACAGGATTTTCAAAAATAGCTTGCAATGTTTTACGATGTTTTGATTTCATGTCTACTTTTTATCTTGTCACTCTCTTCCTCAATTCTGCCACCAATTCCGTCACCATCTCTTCAACATCGCCTTTCAGCATACGGCTATCTGTTCGTTTTAACGGCTCAAATATCTTTACCACCTGTGTAGCAGAGCCCTTTAATCCAAGCCTTGCCTCATCAGCATTAATATCATTTGCACCCCAAATGGGAATTTCTGCCTTTTTTGCCCTCATACTATTCTTCAAAGATGGCAGCCGTGGCTTATTTACCTCTTTGGTTACTGTAATCAGGCATGGTCTTTCCACCTCTATTATCTTACACCCATCCTCTAATTCCTGTTCAACAATCAGTGTTGTATCCTTTACCTCAATCAATCTGGAGACATTTGTTACCTGTGGAATGCCAAGTATCTCTGCCAGTTCAGGACCAACCTGAGCTGTATCCCCATCAATTGCCTGCTTACCACACAATATCAGGTCGAAATCAATGATCAGTCTGATAGCCATAGAAAGTGTGTAGGATGTAGCCAGGGTATCTGCCCCGGCAAACGCCCTGTCAGAAAGCAGATAGGCATTATCCACACCCATAGCCATAGTCTCTCGCAGAGCTTCCTCTGCCTGAGGTGGACCCATGGTAATAACGCTTACCTTGCCTCCATTTCCATCCCTCAAAGCAAGCCCAGCCTCCACAGCATTCATATCAAATGGATTAATAATCGAAGGCACACCGGTTCTAATCAATGTATTTGTTTCTGGATTAATCTTAACTGAGCCGGTATCTGGAACTTGTTTGATACAAACAATAATATTCATTTCTTCTTTGCCATCTCCTTAATCAATGTCAACCCAATTACATTCCTCTGTATCTGATTTGTGCCCTCATAAATCTGAAGTATCTTGGCATCTCGCATCATTTTTTCCACTGGATATTCCCGCATATACCCATACCCGCCAAATATCTGCACCGCATCGGTTGTAACCTTCATACATATATCAGTGGCAAATAGCTTGGACATAGCCGCCTCTTTTGAAATATCATCCTTGCCAGCATCAATCATCCTTGCCGCAGCATAGGTTAATGCCCTGGCTGCCTCTGTCTGTGTAGCCATATCAGCCAGCATATGCTGAATTGCCTGAAATGAGGATATTGCCTGACCAAATTGAACCCTTTCTCTTGAATATTTTACAGCATGGTCAAGGGCACCCTGTGCCAGTCCTACGCCTTGAGACGCTACCCCTGGTCTTGCCCTGTCAAGGGTTTTCATGGCAACAATAAATCCCATCCCTTCCCGGCTGATAATATTCTCTTTTGGTATGCGGCAATCCTGAAAGATAAGTTCCCTTGTAGCCGAACACCTGATACCCATCTTTTTTTCCTTTTTCCCAAAGGAAAACCCGGGTGTCCCCTTTTCCACGATAAAGGCAGATGCCCCGCGAACACCTTTTGTCTTATCTGTCAGGGCAATAACCGTGTAAACCTCTGCCTCTCCAGCATTGGTAATCCACTGTTTTGTGCCATTCAGCACATAAAAATCACTTTCACGGGTAGCTGTAGTTGCCACAGCCGCAGCATCAGAGCCGGCATTAGCCTCTGTTAAACCAAAGGCAGCTAACTTCTTGCCTGCTGCAATATCCGGAAGGTATTTCTGTTTTTGAGCATCACTTCCAAAAAGAAGAATAGGCAGCGTGCCAAGTGCTGAGGCAGCATAGCAAACACCCATTCCACAACAAACCTTGCTCAATTCCTCCGTTACCAGACAAAGCTCAAAAACCCCGCCTCCAAACCCGCCATATTCCTCTGGCAAATAGACCCCAAAAAGGTCTGAGGAAGCAAGTGTCTTCATTACCTCCCATGGGAACTCTTCTTTTTCATCAAGCTCTGCAACGAGCGGTGCTGCCTTTTCTGTAGCTATCTTTGCCGCTAAATCCTTAATCATTTGTTGCTCTTCTGTCAAAAAATAATTCATTATTCACCATCCTCTGCTTCTTTACCAATTATTTGTATGGCATGATAGGCTGCATTCTGTTCTGCTTCTTTTTTATTTGCTCCCTCTCCTGCTGCTATCACGGTACCCTTTACAGAAACTGTAATCTCAAAAAACTGCCGATGGTCTGGTCCCCTGACCCTGACTAACTTATACACTGGCAAACACTTATTCTTGCGTTGTGTATATTCCTGAAATTGTGTCTTATAATCCCGTACATACTCATGTGTTGAAATTGACTCTATTTCTTCAGTCAACTGTTCAAGGATAAATTTGCGGGCAGGCTCAAAGCCCATATCCAGATACATTGCCCCAAGCACAGCCTCAAAGGTATCGGCTAAAATAGAGCCTCTTTTTCTCCCACCAGTCCGCTCTTCACCCTTGCCTAATAATATAAACTCCCCTAAACTTAAAATCCTTGCCAACTGAGCCAGCATAGTCCGGCTAACCACCATTGCCCGTATCTTAGCCAGTTCACCCTCTGGATATTCAGGATATTTTTCATAAATATATTCGCTGACTGCTAAGCTCAAGACAACATCCCCAAGAAACTCTAATCTTTCGTTTTGCAAAGTGCCTTTTTCTGCCTCATAAGCATAGGAAGTATGGGTTAATGCTTGATTTAATAGATCTTTATTATTAAATCTTGCCCCCAATTTCTCCTCTAATTCCTCAAGTTGTTTTAGTCTATCTTCATCTATCATTTGTTTCTCCTGTATAGCTGCGTCAATTATGATGTCCGTATCAACGATGGTTAATGTGTTCACAAGTTATGCTCCCATTCACAGTGGCGTAAATTTTGCACCCAAGTGGTGCTATCCTGCATATCTTTTCGTTCGCGCCACATGCCTATAAATGGCTCATCAACTAATCTGATTTGCTTTGCCTTAACCATCTGCCATGTTATATATCGTGTTTTCAGGAAAGCCACGAAATCAATAACTTGTCTTTGCGTTTCCAAAGGCAAAGATGTTATTTCCTGAGCGATCCCTGTCATCTCCATTTTTTACCCTCGTTTTTCTTTAATCCTTACATCCTCTCTCTGCATTGCATTTGCGAACTATCAGTACAGCATTATGCCCGCCAAATCCAAATGAATTTGAAAGACAGACATCAACCGGCATTTTTCTTGCCTGATTTGGAACATAGTCAAGATCACATTCTGGATCCATTTCTTGATAATTTATAGTTGGCGGAATTATTCCATCTCGAATACTTAAAATACAGGCTACTATCTCTATTGCCCCAGCTGCTCCCAACAGGTGTCCGATCATGGATTTTATAGAGCTTATTGGGATTGAATATGCGTGTTCACCAAATACAGATTTTATAGCCATGGTCTCAAACTTATCATTTAATTGAGTCGATGTGCCGTGGCTATTGATATAATCTATGTTCCTTGGGGAAAGACCAGCATCAGACAGGGCAACCTGCATGGCTCTTGCCCCGCCATCACCACACGGAGACGGGGAAGTAATATGATAGGCATCGCCAGTCATGCCGTAACCTGCGAGTTCTCCATAGATATAAGCCCCTCTGTTTATTGCATGTTCCAGAGATTCGAGGATAACCACACCAGCTCCTTCACCCATAACAAATCCATCTCTTCGCTTATCAAATGGGCAGGAAGTCTCCTCTGGTGGACAATCTCTACTGCTTAATGCCTTCATATTGCCAAACCCTGCAATAGTTAAAGGGGTAATGGCTGCCTCGCTCCCACCGGTAATCATTACATCTGCATCACCCCGACGGATAATATTTGCAGCATCTCCAATGGCGTGTGAGCCTGTAGCACAGGCTGTAACCACAGCAGAATTTGGACCCTTAGCACCAGTCATGATGGAGATCATCCCTGAAGCCATATCAATAATCATCATCGGGACAAGAAATGGGGTTACCCGTCTTGGACCTTTTTCTGCTAAAACCTTTGCTTCTCGTTCAATGGTACTTACTCCACCAATCCCGGAGCCAATATATACCCCTACTTTGGTTGCATCTTCCACAGACATATCAAGTCTGGCATCAGATACTGCCTGCATAGCTGCAGCAATAGCCAATTGACAAAACCTGTCTGTTCGTTTGATATCCTTTTTATCCATATAAAGTGATGGTTCAAAGCCGCGAACCTGAGCCGCAATCTGACATGGATAACCCTCAGGGTCAAAGGCATCTATTCTTGACACGCCACTCTTACCCTCAATCAAGCTCTTCCAGAAGTCATCTTTATTCAACCCTACCGGGGTGATCACCCCAATACCTGTAATTACAACTCGTTTTCTTTCCATTTTTTAATCCTTGTGGATAGGCTGAAGGCTGTCAGGACATTCCCCCTTCAGCCTTTCTTCCTATCTACCTAAATATGTTCACTAACATACCCAACTACATCATTAACTGTTTTTATCTTCTCCGCATCCTTATCCGGTATTTCAATACCAAACTCTTCTTCCAGAGCCATAACCAATTCCACAGTATCCAGTGAATCTGCACCCAGATCATCAACAAAGGAAGCATCTTGAGTTACTTGATCCTCACTAACCCCTAATTGATCAATAATGATCTTTTTGACCCTTTCAAGCACCGTTTCAGCCATTTTTCTTCTCACCTCCTATAAAGTTATACTCAAGTGGGGCATAAATTGCGTTTTTTTCTGTGAGAATTAATCAAGGAGAGCAAGGCGTGAAGGTGAGCAATAGTGTACTATTGCGAACCTGAACAACACAGCTATCGTTGATTAAGACCAGCGAAAAACGCAATTTATGCCCCACTTGAGTATAATTAAGGGCATAGATGATTGGGGTAAATATCTTGCTATTCCGGAAGAAGAATGGACATTAAAAGAGATTAGAGGATGTACCTCTACTGGTCGTCCTGTAGGAGATG
>MNYI01000228.1 GCA_001873945.1 Candidatus Desantisbacteria bacterium CG2_30_40_21 | reverse complement strand
CAATTCTCATTATGGTAAAATGGATAAGGGGGAGATATGGAGATTAATCGGTAGGACAGGCATTCTTGCCTGTCATCTGCAACAGGACAGGCAGAAATGCCTGTCCTACCGACAATTCTGTTGATAATCGACACCATCTCCTCTATTCCCTTATTCCCCTTTGAACATAAGTTTTGCCATAATGAGAATTGCTGTCAAGTTACAGATTTTTGTTGCAAATTCAGTTCATTTGAGTTATAATAACAAGATGAAGATACAAGATCTAATCCATGTCCCTTCAATTAAAACCGTTATTCAGCTTGTCTGTGCAGAGGATACAGATCAGCAGCAATTAATGGAGACGCTTAATACCTTTGTCATCACTGAAGAGACAAGCCATAGCCTGAAGGTAGTGCTACAATCCATACTTGAGGGTAATGGATGCGGCATGTTTCTTCAGGGGCATTATGGGACGGGTAAGTCCCATTTTCTGTCATTTCTTTCAATCCTTCTTGAATATGATTGGGCCTGGGATGAGGTTGATGAGGTGTGTTTTGAGGGTGTCAGGCAATTGCGAGAGAAGAAATATCTGGTGACGAAGATACCACTTCAACACTATTCTGCGGCACATACACTAGAGGATATTGTCTTTGGCGGGGTGGAAAGGCAGTTTAATAGGGCAAAGTCGCAACATCGCAAAGAGGAACAGAGGGTGCTTATTGCCAGAGCAAGTAAGCTGCTTGATAACTTTAACCATTATATTTTACCCAGACATTCTGATTTTTTGGTTTCATTCGGGCTAAGAGATGACCAGTGGCAGGAGATGACTTGCCAGAATCCGGATAAATCCTGCCAAATAGTCCTCAAATACCTTGAGGCAATGGAAACATCTCCCCTTCGTCTTGAGTATAATCGGGATGATGCCTTCAAGAAAATAGAACAATATCGGAAGGATTATGGCTATGATGGGCTTGTTTTAATACTGGATGAATTATCGGAATTTTTAAGGGCTAAGTCTACCCCCTGTTGGTTTTAATGAGGATGTTAGATTCCTTCAGCACCTTGGAGAGGAGGCAGCAAGAAAACCATTATGGATAATTGCTTCATTGCAGGAGCAGATAGAAGAAACCGGACATATTCAGCAAAATCTTTTTAACCGCATCAAAGATCGTTATCCAAAAAGACTGACGATCTCTTCACACCATATTACAGACCTCATCAGCCGCAGGTTAATCATTAAAAAAACAGGGGCAATGGAACAACTCCAATCCATTTATAAACAATTAAGGGATGTCTTTTCATATCTGGAAATATCTTTTGAGAGGTTTGCAGAGATATATCCGGTGCATCCTTATACAATGAAGATGTTGGAAGGATTGATGAGGCTTTTTTCCCAGCATCGGGGTGTTGTGGATTATATTCATTACCAGATTATGGGTGACCAGTCCAGGAAGATACAGGGGATATTGGACCATGATGCCAAATATCTTCTCTCGCCAGATACTATTTTTGACCACTTCAGCCTTCGAATTCGGGAGATGGTGGAAACGCAGAGCTACTACAATATTGTCTACAGATATTTTGAGCAGCATATTCCAGAGATATTTGAGGATACCTCACACCGGGAACTTTCCATGCGATTGATAAAAATTCTTATCCTGACCGAAATATCTCCGCTCGAAAATCGGCATACCCTGCGTGAACTGGCTGACATGCTTCTGCATCGGGTAAGTGGGATTGAGAGCAGCATTAACTATGATTTTTTGAAAGAGGTAATTCTTGACAAGTTATTACAAGAGGCATCCTATATCAAATCAGAGCCAGCAAAAACCTCACTTGATACGGTTTATTTTCTTGACCTTGAGGCAAATGTTGCTCAAATAATTGCCCAAGAGATAAAGGCAATCCTGAAGGATATGGACAGGAGCACTGTTTTATCTGAGGTATTAAATCTCATAAATCCTGTCTATCTTCCTCTGGCAGATATGATGAGGGTCAGGGTTTATAAGACACTTATTCAATGGCAAAATACTTCACGGGAGGGCAGGGTTCTCCTGAGGGACCTCAGGGGGGTAAGCCTTCAGGAGATACAAAGGCTGTATGGTGAAATTTTGACCACAGAGGTTGATTTTTGCCTTTTGATGGGAATGCCGGAGGATGTAACCAAGCAGCAGGAGTATATCAAGCAGCTACTTGAGTTTGACCATGGGGATCGGCATACAAAATGCACGATTGTCTGGCTTCCAGCCCCGATTGTTGATATGGACAGGATTTTTGTGATGTATGCCCACCTGATGTTAAGGAAACAGATTGCAGCCAATCCTGAGGCAAAGGAGATGCTCAATATCTTAAATGAGATGCTGGAAAAGGAAACTGCTCTGGTAAAAGAATTAGTGATTAACGCCTATTTTAATGGAACAATCTTTAGTATAGAAAAGACACTTGAGGTTAATTTTCATCAGATGGGTTACCTGCCCTTTGAAAAGATGCTGAGTACAGTGCTAAATGATGTCTTATCTGTGGTTTATCCAAGACATCGAGAGATAATGCCTTATATAGAATCCATATCCAGACATATGGTGGAAACCTTGTGGGATAAATTTATTGCACTAGGGAAAATAACCCTTAAAGAGGCAAGGGATAAGGGTGTGTATAATCCCATTGAAGGGGTACTGATGCCCATGGGAATGGTTAAACGCTCAGGGAATTATTTCAGCCTATCCATAGAGTCGGACAAAAATGAGCTTTTGAGCAGCTATCTTTCATATATTCTGCCTGATAATCCCATACCTGTCTCTGATATTTATCTTAAGATACGCAAGGGGATCTGGGGATTAACAAGACACTCATTTTATCTTTTAACCTCCATACTCCTTCAATCTGGTTATCTTACCCCATACAAAGATGGTAGAGTAGTGAATTTTTCTTCAAGCTCTAAACTCTATACCGATGGGATAGGAGAGCTTGGTGAGGGTAAACTGATTGAGGCACAATATCAATCAATCCTGAAGGATGCCTCCTTTATCTGGAGCGCCAGTCCAATAGAGCCATTCAACCTTAGCCTGCAAAAGGGGCTATGGGATATGGTCATCAAGTTTAAGCATTCAGCAGAAAAAGATTGTCAAGAAATTTTGGGATTAATCCAGAGGTATAGCGATTATGCCTCCTTTGGTCGCATACCACTAAGGGATATAGAGGAAAAGAACAGGTTCATCATACAGTTTTGTGATGAGATAAAGACAAGCTATGATTCAAAGCAGGGGTTGGAAAGGGTCTTGAAGTTTATTCAGGAAAATCCGCAGGTAGGGGCGGTATTTTCTGAGGTTTCATGGGTATCGAAGTTTCTTCTGGCAGAGGTTGAAGAATACACTCGGATCTTCAGTTATCTCACACATCCCCGTATGTTTATCCCCGCATCGATCAGTCAACTGAAAGTGGAACATCAACGACTCTTAGATGGGTTATTGAATATAGGGAATGTGATACTTAAGGGAGAGTTTGAAGGGTATAAAAGAAATTTTTATGTATTTTACGAAGGCTATCAGTCTACATACATAGCAGCTCATCAGGAGTTTTATGGGGATGAATACTTTCAGCGTATAAGCGGGATTCGTCAGACTATTGAGTATGGATTATTGGAAAGATTATCCACGCTTTCCCTGATAGTAGTCAAAAACGACCTTGTCAGGGTTGAGCAATTGCTTCGCGAGTCTCCAAGTATCTGTCGAAGGAATTTGAGGGGAGAGATTGGGTTTAGTCCGCAATGCAGTTGTGGATACAAGTTAGGGGATACAGTCTCTGGACCTGGAATCGAAGAGATAATGAATATCCTTGTCTCTGGAATAGGGGAATATATTTGTGGTCTTCAATCCGGGAAGGCAAGGGAGAAATTAGAGATATATATGCGGCATTTGAGTGAGCTTTCAATGTTGGAAGAATGCAAGGTATTTGTTGACAGGCGATATGATGGCACAAATAAGTAAGGCATTGATGGGACAGGTACTTGTTGTGGAAAGGGATATTAATGAACTTTTCCTGCGGCTTGAGGGGAGAAGGTTTTCTAAGCATGATCTGCTTGATATTATCAATGAATGGCTGGAGGCAAAGGAGGCAGCACCTGCCAGAGGTGTTGCCTCTCTATCCGATGATGTGTATATCCATATTAAGCCACGACACCAGAATCAGGGGACAGGGCTTGATGATTACCTACCTGTCAGAGATGTGATTGCTGAAGATGAGGAAAGATTCAAGGAGGCATTCTGGATTACTTATTGCCTTGCCCAGCATGATGAAGTAAGCGAAAGTATGGTTTTGAGGGGACACTATCATATAGACATGCAGGGGATTAATCGATTGATTGAACATGGGAAGCGATTGCTTGAGGCTAACGGTCATTATCCAGCATCAATAGAGGCACAACTCAAATCCTCAATACGGGATGAGATACTGGATGAATTGAAGATAAATACCCTTTCCTTGCAGGAGCTTTGTGAATTTATCCGAAATGAGCATGTGTTTGAGTTTGTCTCAAGACAGGCGGGGTGTTGTCTTTTGAAACAGATGATGGCAGGTGCCAGGGATGCTGCCTCAAAGGGGATTGTCTGCCCAGAGTATACCCAAAGGATGAAAGAACCCCAGAAATGGCCTCATTTTGATCTGATGAATGATTTTTGCCATATCCTCTCTATACTGAACACATCTCATGTGTCAAAGGTGTTGCCTCAGACAGGGGATATTGTTGCTGAGTATACGGATAATATTTCCAAAATAAACTTTATGCTTGAACGATTACTTTCCCTGAATCTCAGGCAGGAATTCTTGCCTCGGACACTTGTGGATGAGCTTTCCTCTGAGGTTGAGGAAAGGATTGAGGGATATATGGATAAATTCAGACAAAAAGTCATTCCATTCAAGACAACTGCTGACTTTATTCCACAAATTTATCAGATTTATCGGACTAAATATCCCTGTAGTAATGCATACATTATTATTCTGGATGGAATGAGATGGGATCTCTGGACATATCTCCTGCCCCATCTTGAGTCATCATTTCCACAGCACAAGTTAGTCGAGGTTATCTCTCTTCTCGCTCTTGAACCAACCACAACCCAGGTAAACAGAAGGGCAATACTTGGGACAGATAGAGGTGCTACCATGGAAGAGCCATTTGGCAAAATATTAGATGAAGAGTTTTCCATGATTGTTGCTGCGGACAGGATTTATCATCAGGATGAACTGATTGATTTTATCTCTTCTACTGTAAGGCTGAAGGTAATTAACTTCAATCTAATTGATAGCAGAATTCATCATGCAACAGAAGACTTGTATCATCTTTATCAGGGAATAGAATTGGATCTAAAGGGCAATGTTGTCCCATTTTTGAAACGGTTTCAGCCAGATAGTCTGATATTTATCCTTTCCGACCATGGTTTCCGCTACTTGAGAAAATCCCATCAACCATACACCCATGGGGGTGGTACACCGTTTGAACGGGTGGTGCCATGTGGGGTCTGGGTAATGGAATAGTGTGCAGTTTTCACGGGGGCACGAAGATTGTCCTTCTTGCGGCTGTCATTTAGAGGGTGTGAACAGTTACGAAATATACTCAAGTGGGGCACAAATTGCGATTTTTCTCAAGTGAGAATTAATCAAGGAGAGCAAGGCGTGAAGGTGAGCAATAGTGTACTATTGCTCACCTGAACAACGCAGCTATCGTTGATTAAGACCAGCGAAAAACGCAATTTATGCCCCACTTGAGTATAGTATACAATTCAGCCCAAATAGGACGGAAAAGGGTTGCGTCCCCTCTGTTCCCCGTGGTAACTGAGTAGCACAACCCCGATTCCTTAAAAAGCCATCTTTGTTGCCAAAGATGCGGTTTTAGTCTTTACCCCATTCTTATCGATAATCCCCCGATAGATATAGGATAGAATTACATTATCATTCAACCCATAGATTATCTCCTGAGTGGTTACACTGTTTTTAGCATTAAGATTAAACAAATTGTCTCCTTTTTCTCTTACTTGATCATAAGAAAAGGAAACACCTATATTTTTTTTAGTTATTCGAGAGATAAGCTCGCTATTTACCTTCAATCCACCATGTACCCTTGGCTCACCTTCCTTAAAGTTTTCCATGGAAAACTCCATATTAATAGCCTTGAGTATCCCTAATGAGGTTTCTCCATACCATCCGCTTGATTTTTTGGCAGAAGAGAGGGACGAAGTGCCCGGTCTCATCACCTCATAGAGGGAATTAAAAACACCCGGAACAAATTTTTCACCTAAATTTCTCATCTCAATCTTATATCCAAGATTAGCATCTATCCAGCCAATATGTTTTTCGCCCCCTAAACCATAAGCCATTCCATGTCCAAAGTCCTGTATTTTAGCCGTATCCGCATAAACTTTCAGCAGGTTTCCAAAGATAGGCATGCCAAGGTCAACGCCATAAACTGTAAGGGAATCCTTGTTTCCCTGTTGAGGTTCAGTATCAGTTACACCGCTTAATCCAAGATCAATCCTGCTCAAGATAGGAATATCTATCTTGAGCATCTTTAATGGCTTACAGTAAACCCTACCGCCAAAAAGTCTGGGGTCAGTTATATTATTAACCACGGTTTCCACACCACTATTTTTCAGGTTCACATCGATTTCAGAACCAAGTATATTTTTACTGGTATCAGTGCCTTGATTGGAGTAATGGTTAAGAATAAATCCATGTCCAAGAATAGCCCTGTCTAATGTCCCCAAACGGGCATAAAGAGGCTTGTCCCCCTTTTCAGCCCAGCGAACATAACGGATAATATTGCCGGCATCATCATAATCTTTCTTTCTGAAACCATCTTCATTCCACCGTGCAAGTATATTCAAACCAATGCCAAGTTTGCCAAGACTGATGTCAGGCTGAAAAATAATCTCACTATAGCTTTTACCATCAATCATTCTTGAGCCTACTAATCCGCCACAGGTTATGCCCTTTTTACCTTTTTTATCTGGTTTTTCTTCAGTAACTGCCGGTGATGGTAAAGACTCTTCTGCCTCTGCTTTTTTAACCTCTTCTTTTTTGGCTGGTTCCACCTCTTCCTGCCATTGTTTTTCAAATTCCTTTTGCTGCTCAGGGGTAACAAAGGTAGGTATTGATATATCTCCAACTGGTGTAATATTAGAGATTTGACCCTTTGAAGCCATGTATTTTTGATTGCCGCTCAGGTTTTCCAGCCAGACATTTCCATCTTCTACAAAGACTGAAGATGAGTCATCATCCATAACAAAATTGCTCCATTTAGTGCCTCTAACACCAGCTATGGTTGTAGGTGTAACAACCTCAAAACTTGAATCTTTGTCTAATTTTTTAATCTCAGTGCGAATCTTACCTATCCAGAGTTTAACCTTAGAAGCAAACCCATTTTGTCCTTCAATTTGTTTCTTCAATTCCAGAATATCCATGATAGAATCCAAGCCCATAACCATAGAAGAACCTTCACCAAGATCAAGGTATGCTCGACTTTTTTCAAAGGTTCTTATGCGTTGATTGGATTTAAGTTTCATCCCAACCTCTGCTTTTTTCCATTTTACCTCACCAATATTTTGCACCTCTACCCGTCCAGACACCTTAGTCAGGATAATTTCTTGTTCCTGAGTAGTGGTGGTGGTTGCACTTGCATGGATAGGGATAAGAAGTACGCAAAAGACCCCTATCAAATAGATTAGCCTACCTACACCTGCCTTTTTCATCTCTCCTACCTCCTCGTATAAAATATGTGCCATTATATGACACATTGTTCCATTGCCTTTATTTTGTAAGCTTCTTTATCCTTCCCTCTGCTTTTTTAGCATACGAATTGTCTGCAAAGTTCTTAAGAATTAATTGATAAATCTCAATTGCCTTGTCTAAACTATTTAGATTATCTTCCTGCAGTTGACCAGCACGATAAAGCATTTCAGGTGTGCGAGAATCCTTTGGATATTGTTGATAAAGCTGAGAATAGCTATTTGCAGCCTGTTCATAATCACTTATCTTTTCATAGCATTCTCCTATGGTAATAAGAACTAATGGGGCTATGGAGCTTTGAGGATATTCCTTAACTATTCTGTTGTATGCCTCAATAACCTGCTCATATCGCTTAAGTTGTTCAAATAACCTGCCCAATTCAAATAGTGCCACAGGGGACTGCTCACTCTTGGGATATGCAGCAATGATTGTCTCATAAGATTTAATGGCTTTATTAGCATTCTTTAATTTGTTAGCCCAAATTCTGGCACTTTCCAATAGATATTTCGGGGCATTGGTATTATCTGGAAACTTTGCAACACCATCTTGATAAAAAGAAACTGCATTCTGGTAATCCTTAATTGTATCAAATATCCTTCCAATCTCAAAATATACCTGAGCAATTTGAGGTTGATTTGGATACAACTGAATGGTTTTCACATAAGTAGCGATAGCCAGATACTCCTGATTTTTCATCCGGAGGAGATTTTGAACCTTTACTTGATACGCATCAAAGACTATTGGATAACACCTTAAAAACTCATCCAATTCATGGTCAATGTAGGGATAAAGCGATGTATTTACAATTGTAAAAAGCTGTTTGATATAATTAAACCATTTTTCTTCCCTTTTCCTACTCTCACCCTCACACGAAAGGGAGAGCAGCTTTTGAGAAAATTTCTTAGTAATCTTTTTCGCCTTTTCCATATCTCTGATTTTGCCCTTTGCCTTAGAAACAAATGTTCCGGTAGTCCAAATACAGATCAGTTTGGCATAGACTGCTGCTGCTTCATTGTATTTTTTTCCATCTTCATATAATTGACCCACAGCAAATTGAATCTCATCACTATTTTCTGACCCAAGATAATTTGCCACATATCTCTCCAATTCCATGATAGTGTAGGCATTTATCTCTTTTAATTTCATGGAATTGAGTCTTTTCGCATAATCTAATTGTTTTTGATTCTGCTCCTTTTTAATCTCTTCAGGCACGATACCCTTCATTAACTGGTTTAACCTTTCAGTTAATTGATTATTCAAAGCAGTTGATTCTGCCTTTATTTTTGCCATTTCTATGGAAGATTGTTGGACAGCATCCTTTTCTTTATTCAGGTTTTCTTTTAAGGCAGCTGTTTGCACCTCATCTGTCTTATATTTTTCAAGAGTCGCACTTATTTCTTTAAGCTGGTTTCCAATTGTAGTCATCTGTCCTTCGACTTTAACTATGGTATTCTCCTTTTCTTTTAATGTTGCTGTTAGTCCATCTATCTCCTTTTGTAGTTTTCCCTGCTGAGCTTGTAAATCTTTCTGTTGAATTGCAGATTGTTCCTTCTCGCTGCTAAGCCTTGTATTAAGGGTGCCAATCTCGGCATTTTTATCTTTTACTACCTGCATCTTTTCCTTTAACTGTGCCTGTAGATTTATGCCTTCATCCATTGCATCTGCAAGTTGTTTCTTGATTCCATCTATTTCTTTTTTTGCATCCTGCTGAATTTTAGCTTTTTCGTCTTCTTTTTGGTTAATAGATATTGTTAATTGCTTAATATTTTCAGCATTTTTATCTCGTTCTATCACACAAGCATTATATTCCTTTGATAAAGCATCCTTCTGATCACTTATTCTTTTTAGTTTAATCTGAGATAGATTAAGCTCTGCCTGCAATTCATCAACGCCCTTTTCCTCCTCTGCCCCTACCCATGAGGATGATAATATGCCAACAAACATAATCAATACCAATAATCTGACCTTAATCATAATTGTACCCCCTGAAATATTATTCACTCAAACTCAATGAATATTATATCATAAAGCATAGGGATTTGTCAACAATTTGTTTTGTGTTATCTAGGGAAGAAATTGGCAGCCAAATTACAATTGTTGTCCCAACACCAACCCTGCTCTTTACCTCTATTTTCCCCTGATGGGCATCGATAATTTTCTTGCAGATAGCTAATCCTAACCCTGTTCCCTTGGTTTTAGTCGTATAAAAAGGGTCAAAAATCTTCTCTATTATCTCCTCTGAGATTCCATATCCTGTATCCTCAAAGGTCAGTTGAATAAATTCCTTTTCAATTATTTGCAGCCTACAAGTATTGATTTGTATTTTTCCTTTACCCTGCATGGCTTCGGAGGCATTTTTAGTCAAATTTATAAAAACCTGCTTCAATTTCTCTGTGTCAACCTTTACCTGTGGAAGGTCATCCCCTAACTCTTTTACTACTTCTATGTTTGAAAAAATCTCGTGAGGAATTTCTGCTAAGAATTCCTCAATAAGAGCATTTATACCCACTGTCTTTAAGTTGAGTGAAGGAGGTTTTGAAAGATTTAACAGATTGTCCACATAAGCCTCTACCCTATCAACAGCCCTATCTATTCGTGAAATGCCCTCATCTGTAGGGAAGGGTTCCAAACCTGCCTCTCTTCCGGCTGACAATGTCTTTCTCAGTAGATAGAGTCCACTCTTGATTACAGCCAATGGATTTCTAATTTCATGTGCCACTTCAGAGGCAAGTTGAGACATCATAGTTAATTTTTCGGTCTCTCTCAATTTTTTTTCTATCTCTTTCAAATTGGTAATATCTGTCACCAGCGAAAGACTGCCATTAAAAACACCATTGTTATCAAATAATGGTGTTTGATTAATAAAAGCATGGATTTCATTTTTGGTTTTGGATATAAGGGTTATCTCAAAATTGGTTTTCTTGCCTGATTTAATCTTAGAATATTCATTCCAAAAGGTTTCAATCTCCCTCGCATCTATTAAATTAAAGACAGGCTTACCCAATAACTCAAATTCTTGATAGTCTAAAATTTCAGCAATCCTTTGATTGGTAAGAACAATGTTATTATTTAAGTCAAGGGCAAACAATCCTTGACCCATTGACTCCATTAATCCCTCGTAAATCCGTTCTTTTTTCTGTTCCAGAAATTGGCTTTTTTGTTTTGATGACAGGGCATTCAGGATTGCATTGGGAAGAATATCACCGGAAATCTCATCTTTTGCAAGAAAATTGACTACACCAAGTTTTAACGCACCGGTAAGAAGCCGTTCATCCTTCAAGCCGGTAAGAATAATAGTCGGGATGTCTGGAAATCTTTCATGCTGCAAAAATTCTAAGGCATTTGTATCTGGTAGGTTATAGTCAAGCACAAGGCAGTCGAAACTCCCGGCAGAGAATTTTTCCAGAGCCTCTGCCCCTGTAGTTGCCACCTCAAGCTCTAAGCCCTCTGTAGCCTTACTGAGAATCCTTCTGATGATAAATACATCGTCTGGATTGTCTTCTACGAGTAAAATTTTCTTGCTTTCTGGCAGAATGCAAATTTTTATAAATTCACAGAATAATGCTTCAAATTTCCAAAAATCTGCGTTCAGCCACATTCAAATAAGAGATTTGTCCTTCGATTTTCCTCTGTGTCTCCGTGTCTCCGTGGTGAGTTGTTCAGTATCTGAAAAATATTTCAGTTTCATTTACTTTCCCCCATTTTTTGCTTACAACAAATTGAGCAAGCAAGT
>MNYI01000244.1 GCA_001873945.1 Candidatus Desantisbacteria bacterium CG2_30_40_21 | reverse complement strand
ATTCTTGTCTATTCTGGCTTAGCCTGTCCCTGCCTGTCAAGAATCGACAGGATCCTTCTTCTCCTTGTCATTCTGGCTTGTCCAGAATCCTTCTTTCCTTAAATCGCAAAAAAACGCGAAAAATTCTGATTCACAAATTCATTCTGATTATTAATTTTCGCGGTTTTTCGCGTATTTCGTAGTTTTTCCGTCCAATATAGCTACAAGTAGTTACCGTATACCCTTGTGTCTCCGTGGTAAATTCCTTTACCTGAGTAGTTACCTTTTTAGAAGATAACTTATATCTCCTGAAAAACCAACGACACTTTTAATCTCTTTTTCTCCAGAGATCATTACGATTGGCAATGCCTTAATCTCGTTGTTGACATCATCAGGTGATATGAGAGAACCACCCATTGCTACCCCAATCTTCCATCTATCTTGTTGCTGCGTCTTAGCAACAGCTACTTGAAAAACACCCATCAATAACCAAACCGTAACAGCTCATAAGACAAATCTCTTCATCCTTCCTCCTTTTTTGCATAGCATAGTTCTATTACAAAACAAAATAGGCATTTTGTCAATACTTGTTTTGTATCTTATGGAATTATATGGGATAAATAGGGACAGCGACCATTTATTTAGTTTTTACAGTGTCCCCCTCTGGGTTTTTTATTAATACTCGTCAAGTTGTTACGGAACTAATTTTTAGCTAACCTCTCTAAAAAATGGTCGCTGTCCCTATTTATCCCTATTTATCCCTATTTATCATGGTGTATCTTAGGATTTAATGAGCTTGTTTTGCGATCATAATTAATCTCAGGGTCGATTTGGCGAACCTTGGAGCCTGTGGTATCCCAGTATGTAGCCAATAATCCACCAGGAATATAATCTGCTATTCTCATGATATGCCTCCTAATTATTGTAATAATTATTTTGGTGCTTAGGCTGAAGGCTGAAGGAAGGAACTACCATAACAACATATCCTTTAGGTCTGTCGGGCAGACATGTAGTGGCGAACCTATGTATTTGCCCGCATTCGGGCAGACACATAGGTCTGCCCCTATCATAACAACCTATCCTTCCCTTCCGTCTTTCCCCTTCAATCTAACTACCTATTTCCTACATCTTCCACCATTCCCGATCAAGGCTTCGATATTGAATTGCCTCAGAGATATGAGACTCGGAAATAGCAGGACTTCCCTCAAGGTCAGCTATGGTTCTTGAAACCTTGAGGATACGATCATATGCCCTGGCAGAGAAACCCAATTTATCAATCACATTCCTTAACATCTCTCCGCCCTTTTCATTTATCTGACAATATTTTTTAATATGCCTTGCATTCATCTGACTATTGGTATAGATACCATTATCATTAAATCTTTGCGATTGAATACCTCTGGCACAATTTATCCTTTGACGCATATCATTAGAGCATCGATTATCATGATGATGTGCCAGATCATCATAACTAACCCTCGGCACATCAATATGAATATCTATTCTATCCAATAGTGGACCTGAAATCTTTGACAGATACTTTTGTATCTGGATAGGGCTACAGGTACACTCTCTGCTTGAATCTGTCAGATACCCGCATGGACATGGATTCATAGCTGATATTAACATAAAATTAGACGGAAATGATAGTCGTCCATTTGCACGAGAAATAGTTACAACCTTATCCTCAAGTGGTTGACGCATGGATTCGAGTACCTTTCTGGAAAATTCAGGCAACTCATCCAAGAACAAAACACCATGATGAGAAAGACTTACCTCGCCCGGTTTAGGGTTATGTCCACCACCCACCAATCCTGCATCAGAAATAGTATGATGCGGTGCTCTAAATGGTCGGGTGGTTAATAAAGCCTTCCCCCGTGGCAAAAGCCCCATAATACTATAAATCTTTGTTACCTCAATAGCTTCACACAAAACAAAATCAGGCAGGACAGATGGCACTCGTCTGGCCAACATAGTTTTGCCTGAGCCAGGAGGGCCGATCATCAACACATTATGCCCACCAGCTGCTGCTACCTCCAATGCCCTCTTAACATGCTCTTGTCCGCCTACCTCTCCAAAATCAGGATAATCTTGAGTGTCTCGAGAAAAGATCTTGTTTATATCAACCTTATACTGTTCAATCTCAAGCTCTCCAGATAAAAATCTTGCTACTTCCATCAAGGTATTGACAGGATATACCTCTATCCCTTCAACAACACTTGCCTCTTGTGCATTCGCCTTCGGAATAAGCATCCCTTTTATTCCGGCACCACTTGCAGCCAGAGCAATGGAGATACATCCCTTAATCGGTCTTATGCTACCATCTAATGATAGCTCTCCTACAATAACATATTCCTGCAAGGATTTTACTCGAATTTGCCTTGTAGCAATCAAAATACCCACAGCAATTGGCAAATCCAAGGATGCCCCTTCTTTCTTGACATCAGCCGGAGCCAGATTTACAGTTAATCGATATTTTTCTGAAAATTCAAATTCAGAATTAATAATTGCAGTCCTAACCCGTTCCTTACTCTCTTTTACCGCAGAATCCGGCAAACCAACAATATTAAAAAGTGGAAGAGATGGAAAAACATCTACCTCAACATCAATGATATAGCCATCTATCCCAAGAATTCCTCCACTTTTTACTTGTGCTAACATTATTTAACTCCAAACGACCCCCTACACCCTGCGTTCAAACGCACCCCGTATCCAATCAATATCCTTATCCACTACAATCATCACATCAAATCTACAAGGCATCTCCTGTATTTTCTTTTCCAGAAGATAATGCACAGCCACTTTTGAAATCTGGAGTTGTTTATGTTTGTTAACCGCTAAAAAAGGGGATAAATATGTTGAGGTTTTTCTTGTCTTTACCTCTACAAACACCAGAGTATCCTTATCCTTAGCAATAATATCAATCTCTCCATACCCGCATCGATAATTTTTCTCTAATATCTTTACCCCTTGTTTCAAAAGATATTTCGCTGCTTTTTCCTCACCATATTGTCCAAGCTTTATTCTCTCAAGTGTCATTAATTAGATATAACCTTTACTCGTTGTGCAGGCATGTTGCCTTTAGGAGTTAATCGTACCTGTTTAATCAGTAACTCCCTGACAGGGGCATAAGTTGTTCGATGGATGTTACAAACACCATGTCTTTCCATGGACTGAAGGTGTCCTTCTGTGCCGTAGCCTTTATGTTTGGCAAAACCATATTCAGGATAGATAGCATCATATTCTACCATTATCTTATCCCGAATAACCTTGGAAATAATCGAGGCTGCCTGAATAGAGGTTACAAAGGTATCCCCTCGCGGTATAGGACATTGAGGGATGGATACCTCCGGAATAGCCAGATTCCCATCTACCAACAAAAGTTGTGGATTTACCCTTAATTTAGCCACAGCCTGCTTCATAGCCATATAGGTAGCTTGCAGGATATTTATCTGATCAATAACGACAGGCTCTACTATCCCTACCCCCCAATCAATAGCCACAGTAGAGATAATCTTATATAATTTTTCCCGTTGCAAAGGGGTTAATTTCTTGGAATCATTTATTCCCGGGATAACTGTATTTTTAGGCAAAATAACCACAGAAGCAACCACCGGACCAGCCAATGGTCCCCGTCCAGCCTCATCTATTCCACCAATCATCTCATAACCACTCATATATGCGATTTTTTCAACATCCGCAATATTCTGTTGCCATGGATAACAATTATCAATCATCCATCCCCTCCCCCAACCGATTAATATCTTTTGAATCCCTACCGCTGTCTATCCTCTTTAATTCTGGCAGCCTTACCGGATAGTTGTCGCAAATAATACAATCTGGCTCTATTAACCTTTCCTTTCCTCATAAGCTCTATTTTTTCAATAGATGGGGAGTGAAGAGGAAAAATCTTTTCCACGCCTACACCAAAAGAGACCCTTCTTACGGTAAAGGTTTTTTGAATCCCTGCCCCTCTTTTGCGGATAACAACACCAACAAAGTCCTGTAATCTTTCTTTATTTCCCTCTGTAATTTTCAACTGTACCTTGACCGTACCCCCTGAACTAATCTGTGGGATATCCTTCTTAAATTGCTGTTCCGTTAGCTTACTTATTATCTCATTCATCTTTTTTACCTCACTTACTTTATTTTTTTCGTAACTACTCACCACGGAGACACAGAGACATGGAGAAAAACGAAGAATTGATGAGGAATACCCTTATTTCCCATTTCTTAAAAGTACCATAAAAACATCAAAAATCTTCTGTGTCTCTCCGTGCTCTCTGTGTCTCCGTGGTGAATATTTACACTTCTTCAAGCAATTTCATTGCTTCTTTTGACATATTCAATTTCTTCAAGATATCCGGACGAACAAGCATTGTCTTTTTCAATGCCTGCTTCCAACGCCATTGTTTTATTTGTGCATGGTTTCCAGAAAGAAGTACATCCGGAACCCTTACCCCCCTGAATTCTGCAGGACGGGTGTAATGGGGATAATCAAGAATAGACTCATAAAACGAATCCTCTTTAACCGAATCATAATTACCCACTACCCCCGGAATAAGCCTTACCAGAGCATCTATCACCACAAGACAGGGAATCTCTCCCCCGGTAGTAACGAAATCCCCTATCGAAAGTTCCATGTCAACAATTAATTCTTTTACCCTTTCATCAATCCCTTCATAGTGTCCACAGATAAAACTCAAGGTTTTTTTCTCAGATAACTCTTTGGCTATTCTGTGATTAAATGACTGTCCCTGAGGGGTCAAAAGAATAGTCACCCCTGTCTCAGCCAATCCCTCATAAGCAGCAATTATTGGTTCTGTCTTTAACACCATCCCCGGACCACCCCCATATGGGGCATCATCACATGTATGATGTTTATCCAGGGCAAAATCTCTGATATTAACAATATTAACATCAAGTATCTTTTTTTGAATAGCTCGATGCAAGATACTTTCCTTAAATGCCCCCTCAAGAATTCCCGGGAAAAGAGTAAGAATATTAATCTTCACCTAATCTATCAACTCCAGAACAACCCTTTTTTTAAGTTTGGCTGCAGCTGCATTTAACACAACTCGAATTGCACTGATTGTTCTACCCTGTTTTCCAATAACGCGTCCAACATCCTCCTCAGCAACATTCACCTCCAGAACAATAGACCGTTCACTGGCAACCTCAGTCACCTTGACCATTTCAGGTTTATCCACAAGAGCTTTTACAATATATTCTGTCAACTCTTTCACCCTTCCAACCTCCTTTGCCACAAGATGGAAGTCTAAAGCCTTCCAATATTGTCCTATCAAGTCTCAAGTATCGAACAGCAGCAATTCTCATTATGGAGTGCATTGACCATGTCAACGCATGCATCATCACGGATGATGCACTCCAAAAGCCAGAAATTTCTTCATCTGTGATTCGTAATAACAACTTTTATTCAATTTTGAGACTGCCATAATCTGCACATTCGCTGTCCTTTTCTTTTCCTCTGGCTTAATTCAAGTGTATTCAATAATCAAGGTTTGATCCCAATACTTATCACTTTTTTTATCTTTGAGATGCTTCTAAGACAGTCATTCCAACAAGCTTTACTCCACAATAACGGAGTAAAACCCCATTATCCAGCATTTCGCTGTCTGTAGCCTTTTGTGGACGATCAAAACTTATATACAATATATCTGCTTCTTGATCATAGTCAGTCCAAAATCGCTTCGTCGGAAATTTCAACAGATGAGGAGTCGCCTCAAATACTTCAGAAAAAACACCAGAATCTACGATTTTACTGGCCATATTGCTTTCCTCCGATCTATTTTACTTGTAAAATAAGCAGAAAGAACAAAACCATCTTTCTTAAAAGGATATTCTTTATAGATGACTCCAAGATAATGTTTAGTCCCCATACCTTTAATAGCTATTAAAGTCCCACCATAACCTGGGATAATAATATCTGGTTCCTCAATAGTACTTAAAACATCTTCATAATAACCCGCTAAATCATCATGGTTTTCTATGATATGAAACCAGCGTTCTCTGGTTAATCGTATTGGAATGCCATTTATAGAATATACTATATCCAAGTGGTTCTCCATTTTATTAAATTAATGAATCTTTAAGTTGATTTTTTCTGCTTTTACTTGGTATATAGCTTATGCAATGCTCTCTAAAATGCACCCTACTGTTACATCAATTTAGACTTGACACGATGCTACTTGTTTCATCTCGTGGAATTTTTTCATCAATCCCTTATCACTAAGCAACTTATGAACTGTTTGAGAAGGCTCTGCACCCTTTTCCAACCAATTCAGGATTTTTTCCTCATCAAGAGAAACCCCTGCCTCTTTTGCTACAGGGTGATAATAACCAACGCTTTCAATTGCTTTAGTATTTCTTGCTGATCTTGAATCCATAACCACTATTCGATAACAAGGCTTTTTCTTTGTCCCAAATCTGGACAATCTTATTCTTACTGCCACTTAAACTCACCACCTTTTGTTTATTACGAATTATCTACGAAAACCCGGCACCCCGCCTGACATCCCCCTAAGCATATTTGACTTATTTCCCTGTTTGGTTAAGCTCCCAAACATATTTTTAAGCTGCTCAAACTGTTTAAGCAATTGATTAACCTCTTCAACCGTAGTTCCACTGCCCTTAGCAATCCTTTTTCGCCGGCTCCCATTTAATATATCAGGCTTTTTTCGTTCCAATCTGGTCATAGAATTTATAATTGCCTCTGTCCTGCCTAATTGCTTTTCATTTACCTTCATCCCGCCAGACATTTTATTAAACCCTGGAACCATGCCCATTAGCTGATCTAATGGTCCCAATTTTTTTATTTGTTTAAGTTGAGAAAGAAAATCCTCTAAGTTAAATTTTTGAGAAAGCATCCTTTGTTGAAGAGATTTAGCCTCCTCTGAATTAACAGACTCTTCTGCCTTTTCAATGAGGGAGAGTACATCCCCCATACCAAGGATTCGTTGTGCCATTCTTTCAGGATAAAATGGCTCTAATTGTTCAATATTCTCCCCAACACCCATAAATTTAATAGGTTTACCAGTAACCATCTTTATGGAGAGTGCTGCCCCACCTCTGGCATCCCCATCAAGCTTGGTAAGAATAATACCACTGATTCCTATCTCTTTTTCAAAGGTAGAGGCAATATTCACTGCCTCCTGACCGGTCATACCATCAACGACTAACAGACATTCCTCTGGGTTCAACCGTTGCTTTAATAGCTTCAGTTCATTCATCATCAAAGCATCTATCTGAAGTCTGCCCGCAGAATCAACAATAATGCAATCACATTTATGTTCTTTGGCATACGCAAGAGAGCCCTCTAAGGTCTCAATAACTGTTTTTCCCTCAACAAACACAGGAACATTTATTTTTTTCCCAAGTATCTGGAGTTGTTCTTTTGCCGCTGGACGATAGGGATCAGCTCCAACCAACAATGGCCGTCGCTTTTTTTGAACCATTTTATAAGCTAATTTTGCTGTCGTGGTTGTCTTCCCACATCCTTGTAATCCAAGCAACAAGATGCTTTTAACAGATTCAATCTTAACCTGTGGAATATCCCCACCAAGTATCTCTATTAATTCATCTTTGACTATCTTTATTACATGTTGGGCTGGATCAAGGCTTTTCAGAATTTCAGCCCCAACAGCCTTTTCACTTATCTTGCCAATAAATTCTTTGGCTACCTTAAAGTTAACATCTGCCTCTAAAAGAACTACCCTTAATTCTCGCATGGTTGCAGAAACATCATCTTTGGTTAACAAGCCCTTTTTGCGAAGTTTATTAAATATACCCTGAATCTTGGTGGAAAAAACATCAAACATTATTTTATAACAATCCTATTCCCTTACAAAAACATACAGCTATTCTTTCCTCCTAAGTATACTTAATATTCTGTATCTTGTCAAGTAAAATTTTCACTAAATACCTGTCCAGTAAAGACGGATATAGCTGCATCTGACATTTTCCAATCATTATCCATTAATCCAGCCTTGCGACAAAGGTATTGAAGAAGCTCTTCCCTGTTCCAGCCCTGTTCTGTAGCCACCTGTGGCAGGAATACGGCAGAATGATTACCAATGGTTAATTGAACACCATGTGTACCAACCTCAATATGAGAAATATCATGAATAGGTGTTAATTCAGAAAGGACGGTAATCTCAATAGTTATGTCCTTTAATTCCTGTAGGGTTACTGGTGGGAATCGGTAATCCTGAGTAGATGCGGCGATAGTCATTTTTATAACAGCGTTATAAAGGGGTTCTATGGGTTGAATATACCCGATACAACCCCGTAATTGATGGTCTTTGTGAAGACTCACAAAAACCCCTCGAAAATTAAGCAACTCTGGTTCACTACCATTCCATTCAGGAATTTTTTTGTGCTTAATATAGGATTCTATCGTATTTCTGGCTATATTCAAGAGGCATATTTGTTGATCGCGATTTAGCATTTTATTTACCTATTCATTGTCACGATTTCGTCATGTTTTCAGCCTGTGGTGCTTGTGGAGTTTCTTCTTTTTCCTTTAATTTCGTCTCCAAATTCTCTATTCTCCTCTCCATAAATGAGACTTTTTTATTCAAGGCAGCTATGTCCTGTTGATATTTAGAAAGGCGTTCGGAAACCCTCTCATCTATCTGTTCATGCCATTTCTTTGCCTTAAACTCCAGCCAGTTCATCAAGTCGCCTTCATAACCCTTTTCTTCTTCTTTAAGGTGTTTCAAAATATTTAAGAGCAGATCCCCTCTTTGTTCTTCCTTATTGGTAAGGGATGCCAATTTTCCAATAATCTCCTCTCTCAGGTTCTCTTTCTCTCTGGTAAGCTGAGAAATAGTCTTTGTATCCTCTGCTCGTATAAATTTATATTCCTTCCTTCTCTTAGCCTCCATAACGATAAGAATAATAGCCATGACCAAACCAAAAATACCAGCTCCAGCAAAAAATACTTCCAAAATAACAAACATTCAAACCCCTCCTTATCTAATTCACTCAAAAACATACAACTATTAAGTATACTTAATATTGTGTATCTTGTCAAGTAAAATTTTCACAGCAATTGCGATTAGCTAACAGGAGCTTTTTCACCTACAGCCTGAACAAACTGAGCAATTATTACATAAGATACAAAATAAATATTGACAAACTGGTAAAAAATAGGATATAATGTTCTTCTGCAGGTGCAAGGGTCAACCATTACGAGTGTACAACACCGCAAAATAGAAACAAGGAGGTTGTGATGAAACATATCCTACGAAATGGTGTTTTAATGCTCTTCATGTTCTTATGTCCAGTACTCAGCATGGCTCAGGTTTGCCCTAATGATTTTGAGGGCAGGTATAACCTTGCATGGAATGAAGGCAAGGGCATTCTATCGATTGAAAAGCAAAAAGGCGTCAGAAATGTTACCTATTTTAACGGAAACTACACTACAGAAGACAAGAAAACCTATACGGTTAAAGGAAAGGTCAACCTTAGTAGACCAAATGAGATTACCTTTACCATTGGATTTCCTCAATCACAGGAATTCAGGGGGTATCTGATGTCTAAACCCATTGATGCCATTACTGGAAATACACTTGCAAAAAATCCTGCCGGCTTTTTTGCAGCAAGGATTGCGACCATACCAACACCAGCTAAGACAAGTAGTAATGGTGGATCGCCTATTACCAGCATAGAGATTATTAAGGCAATCGGCAGGGCGTCTTCTTCTGGCAAATTGATGCTATTATGGGAGTATGGTTCTGGGGAAAGACCAATATCCCTTTCCATTGATATCTGTTCTGAAGGAAAGAGTATTATTCTGGGGGGGAATCCATTAACAATCAGCGGAAGTATGACCAGTGCAGAGATCAATGTGGATCAAGTTTTTTATATTCCTCATGAAATAGTATGTTTTTTGCATTACCCATCTGGCATTGTACCAGAGGATAAAATTTTCGTGGCTAATTGTAGAATTGGAGAAAAAACAGTTTGTCTGCCTGCAAAACAGCCTGCTCCAATTATTAAGATTGATATTCCGAAGATTACAGGCAGTGAAACGGTTTCCTTTACTAAAATGATCATGAGCTGGGAATATGGAGAGGGTGAGAAACCTGTTTCCCTTGCTATTGATATTCAAAGGGATGGGGGAACAATCCTGCCTATGGGTGAATTAATTACTGTAAAGGGGACAGAGACCCAAAAAGAGATTAGTATCTGGAGACTCCTTGACATCCCACACGATATAATCTTTTATGCTCATTATCTATACGGAACCATACCAAGGGAAAAGATATATACATTCAGGCAGAGGATTGTGGGTAAATCGAAACAATAAGGGAAAACGGACATCGTTCGTAATGGGTCAGTGAACGGTAGACACCAGAGTGTCATTGAGAGGAGCTACTGGCAACGAAGCAATCTTCGACAAGATTGCTTCGCTTCCTTTGGTCGCTCGCAATGACGGGTTGGTAGTTTCCCTACATTCACTGACCCATTACGAACATTCTTTATTTCCTATTCAAGAGGCAACCAAATGTTCAACAGACTATTATCTCCAGTTACTATTACAGATATTATTGATATTATCTTGGTGGCGAGCCTTTTTTATGGGCTTTTCATCCTGATAAAGGGTACCAGGGCAGTTCAAGGGCTGAAGGTGCTGGGGGTATTAGTTATTGCCTCATTTATTGCCCAATTTTTTCAATTACACACCATAAACTGGCTACTAAGGGGGCTATGGATGGTTTTGCCGTTAGCCTTTCTTATCCTGTTTCAGCCAGAATTTAGACGGGTAATAGGTGAGATTGACAAAAATTATCTCTGGGGGATATTATTTAAGCAGGAAAAAAGATTAATCTCAGAGATAATTGAGGCTGCCATATCTTTATCAAAGAGAAAAATAGGGGCATTAATCGTCCTGCAGCAAAATATATCCTTGAAACATTACATAGATACAGGCGTAAGGGTAGATGCAGAAACCTCATCTGAGTTATTAAATACCATCTTTTTCCCTGGTTCTCCGCTTCATGATGGGGCAGCTATTATTCAAGGCAATAGGATAATGGCTTGCAGTTGTATTTTGCCATTAAGTCAGAATCCAGATATGGAAAAGCCAAGGGGGACAAGACATCGGGCAGCTATTGGACTTTCTGAAGAAACAGACAGCCTTGTTGTTGTTGTTTCTGAAGAGACAGGGGATATTTCCTTAGCCTTAAATGGAAAGATTGTCCATGGATTAGATGAGGAAGGGTTGACCGAGATGCTTACCCTTTATCGTTCAAAGGAGGCAACAGCAGCTTCTGGGGAGGTAAAATGAAGTATAATCCTTTTAATCATATTGGCATTAAGGTTGTTTGCCTCTTGCTGGCAATATTTCTCTGGCTTTATGTTACCAGTTCGTAGTAAGTCGTCAAGAAAAAATAACTTGTACCAGCAATTCTAATTATGACATTTTTACCGCATAAACACATAACAACTCACCACGGAGACACGGAGACACAGAGGAAAATCGAAGGACAAATCTCTTATTTGAATGTGGCTGAACGCAGATTTTTGGAAATTTGAAGCATTATTCTGTGAATTTATAAAAATTTGCATTCCGTCAGCTTGTTTTTTTAAATTATTCTCCGTGCCTCCGTGTCTCTGTGGTGAATCTGAAAATCCATAATGAGAA
>MNYI01000095.1 GCA_001873945.1 Candidatus Desantisbacteria bacterium CG2_30_40_21 | reverse complement strand
CTTCTACAAGTCAATTTATCGTGATGATTGAAGTCGTTGACTCTCAACAAGTTACGCCAAACAGAGCAAAATTGGACATTCAGTATTTGCAAGTAATTGATTTTATTGGTGTTATCTTTTATGAAAAATCAACCATTAAAACCATAACATCCTAACAGACAACGAGTTATGTGAAATAGACACTGTCCAAAAAAATAGCCCATAAAAGGAGACTTTTGTAGAAGTCTGCAGGCAGAAGGGATGTTAATAATTGACAAATAATGTAACTACTCAGGAAGGGGAATTTACCGCAGAGACGCAGAGAAACAGAGGAATTAACAGTAATCAAAATAAGCAGAATTTAGCACACAAAATCTGTAGTATGTCTCTGTCTCTGTAATCTGATTATTCTCTGCGTCTTTGCGTCTCTGCGGTGAGTAGTTACCAAATAATATTATTAGGACTTACGCAAAATATGGAGCAAGCCAACCGTATATGTCCACAAATTTATTGGTTTGCATATATATTAAAAACTTGAACAAGCAAGTAGCAGGTAATGGCTGGATTTGTTATGAGATAGATTGAAAGGATGGATTAGAATTGACGGAAAAGCAGGTTGTCTCAAAAAAAAGAGTTGTTGAACATGGCGAGGTTTACACAGGCAAGCGAGAGGTAAATGCTATGCTTGATCTGGTGAAGCAGGAGACGGAGAGGATAGAATCTCGGTTTCTGGAACCTGCATGTGGAACAGGGAATTTTTTAACAGAAATTCTGGAGCGAAAATTGCGTGTTGTTGAATCGCGGTATAACAAGAGTCAGTTGGAATTTGAGCGGTATGGGGTTCTTGCTGTGTCCAGTGTCTATGGTATAGATATTCTGGAAGATAATGTTGTGGAATGCCGCAAGCGGCTTTTTGAGATTTTTGACAAGGTGTATTCGCGACTTTTTAAAAAATCAGCAAGCAATGATTGCCGAAATGTGGTCAGATATATCCTTTGGTGCAATATTATTCATGGTGATGCGATTAGCTTAAAAACAGTGGGTGAGAATCCGCAGCCGATTGTTTTTTCTGAATGGTCACCTGTTAATAGCAATATGCTCAAGCGTCGGGATTTCACCTTCCATGGATTGCTTAACCATGAGTCAATGAAGGAATTGCCGCTGTTTTCGGAATTTGGAAAGGATGTTTTTATTCCCACGCCCGTGAAAGAGTATTCATTAATCCATTTTTTGAGGGTTGCCGATGCAGAACAAAAATAGTTACAATCCGGATGTGTTGACTTGTCTGGCTAATTTGAGCAGTGATGAGGTTTTTACCCAGCCACAATTGGCAAATCAGATATTGGATGGACTGCCAAAGGAAATCTGGTGCGATAAAAATGCGCGATTCCTTGACCCTGTGTGTAAATCAGGCGTGTTTTTGCGAGAGATTGCCAAGCGGTTGAACGCAGGCTTGGAAAAAGAAATACCTGACAGGCAGAAAAGGATTAACCACATTTTTAAGAATCAGATTTTTGGCATTGCCATCACAGGGTTGACCTCGCTGCTTTCTCGCAGGTCTATGTATTGCTCCAAAACCGCTAATGGGAAATATTCTGTTTGCGAGTCTTTTGATGATTTGCAAGGCAATATTCTCTTTGAGGGTATTGAGCATACATGGGGAAACGGGCGATGTATCTTTTGCGGAGCCAGCCAAGGGGTCTATGACCGTAGCGGTGAGCTGGAAACCCATGCCTATCAGTTTATCCACACCGAAAAACCGGAGGAGGTATTTAAGATGAAATTTGATGTGATTGTAGGGAATCCGCCGTATCAGTTAAATGATGGGGGTGGCACCGGTTCAAGTGCAGTCCCCATTTATCATATGTTTGTTCAGCAAGCAAAAAAGCTTAATCCAAGATTTTTATCAATGGTTATCCCTTCGCGCTGGTTTACTGGAGGAAGAGGACTGGATAAATTCAGAGATGAGATGTTGAATGATAAAAGGATTAAGGTAATACACGATTTTTTGAATGCCGGAGATTGTTTCCCCGGGGTTGAAATAAAAGGTGGTGTATGCTATTTTCTTTGGGCCAGGGATGAAAAAGGGGATTGCAGGATATACACGCACGAGGAGAATGATATTGTTTCCGAATCAGAAAGACCCTTATTGGAAAAGGGGGCAGACACATTTATCAGATTCAACGAAGCAATATCGATTTTACAAAAAGTTCAACATTTGAAAGAAGAAAATTTTGCCAGCATTATTAGTGCCAATGACCCTTTTGGCTTTGATGTTCGTGAAGATAATAGTTATAGAAGGGTAAAGCCGCAGCACAAGAAAGCTCCGTTCAAAAACAGCGTTGTTTTTTACTACAACGGATGGAAAAAGGACGGGGAAGGTCACATTGACAGGACAGATATCAAGAAAAACTTAGATTGGATTGATAGGTATAAAGTTTATATTCCTAAGGCTTGGGGCATAGGCAATATGAAGAAAGACTGGTTAGTCCCATTTCTGGGAAGTCAAAGTTCTTGTTGTTCAGAAACCTATCTGATTATCGGTCCGTTCAAGAAAAAGAGTATGGCTGAAAATGTCATCAGCTATACTCAAACCAAGTTCTTCCACTTCATGCTTGCTTTAGTAAAGATTACACAAAACACTATGAAGAAGGCTTATTCTTTTGTGCCATTGCAAGACTTCACCGAGCCATGGACAGATGAAAAGCTATATGCAAAATACGACTTAACCGCAAACGAAATCGCCTTCATTGAATCAATGGTTCGTCCAATGGAGGTTGCCAATGAATAAAGAACAAGCACTTGCGATTTTTGAAGATTATAAAATCCGCAGGATTTATGATGAAAAGTCTGAAATGTGGTTTTTTTCTGTGGTGGATGTTGTGGCTGCATTAATTCAACAGCCGGATTATCAAGCCGCCAGAAATTACTGGAAGGTTTTGAAAAACCGGTTAAGGAAGGAGGGCAGTGAGTCGGTTACAAAATGTAACCGACTGAAACTGGAGGCAACTGATGGCAAAAAATACATGACTGATGTGGCAAATCCCGAAACTTTGTTGAGACTGATTCAATCGGTGCCAAGCCCAAAAGCAGAGCCGATAAAATTATGGCTGGCCAAAGTGGGTTATGAACGCATTCAGGATATGAGCGACCCTGCCCGCTCCCTTGACCGCGCCCGGGACTACTGGAAACAGCACGGCAGAAGCGAGAAATGGATTCAGCAGCGGATGATGGGACAGGAGACCCGCAACAAACTCACCGATTACTGGAAAGAACATGACATTAAAGAACAAGATGAATACGCCATTTTAACCAATATCATTCATCAGGAATGGAGCGGTGTTTCCATTAAGAAGCATAAAGAAATAAAAGAACTCAAAACCCAAAACTTGCGTGACCACATGAGCGAAGCGGAGCTTATTTTCACCGCCCTTGCGGAGTTTTCCACCCGCCAGATTGCCGAAAGTGTTGATGCAACCGGCATGATTGAAAATGCCAAAGCGGGTAAAAAGGGCGGGAATATCGCCAAAAAGGCTCGCTTTGAACTGGAGCAAAAAACAGGCAAGAGCGTGGTAACCGGTGAAAATTTTCTGCCACCAGCACCAGCACACTTAAACAAGAAATTGAGGGAGCATTTGGATGAATAAACAATTAAGGCATTGTCTCTGTTTTGCACAGTCTTTCCCTGATGAAAAGATTGTCTTTACACTGCAGAGACAATTAAGTTGGACTCATAAAGCCATTGCTATTGCCCAAAACAGCCTAAGTAAACGAAAGGGGAGTGATTCAAATGAGCGAAACTAAGTTTTTCCCACCTCGTCCAGCCATCAATCCCTTAATTTACGCCTACGAGGACACCCATCCGCAATATGCAGGTCTGCTTAAGGTTGGTTATACTACCATGAATGTCCAAAGCCGAGTAGCACAGCAATATCCAACGAAGAAACCGGGCAACCTACCCTATCGGATAGTACTGGAAGAATCGGCTATGCGGAATGATGGCACAACCTTTACCGATTACGAGGTTCATTATTTTTTGAAAAGCAGAGGGGTAAAAAACCCTGATGGCGAATGGTTTGAATGTTCGGTTGACAAGGTTAGGGCGGCAGTGATAGCCATCCGCTCCAGACAGATGAACGAGGAATACCGCTGTCTTGATTTCAAGATGCGGCCAGAGCAGGCAGAAGCAGTGGAAAAAACCGCAGCCTACTTTGAAAGCATTAAAAAGGAAAGCCCGAATAAACCGTCCCATTTCCTATGGAATGCGAAAATGCGGTTTGGCAAAACCTTTGCTGCTTATCAGCTTGCGAAAAAGATGGGTTGGCAAAAGGTGCTGGTGCTTACATTCAAGCCCGCAGTGCAAAGAGCATGGGAAGAAGATTTGAAATGTCATATTGATTTCAAGGGTTGGCAGTTTATTTCCCCTGTCGGCTTGTCCTATGAGCAAGTGGATAAGAAGAGACCATTCGTCTGTTTCGGTTCTTTTCAAGATTATCTGGGGAAAAATAAAAGCACAGGCGGAATTAAAACTAAAAACGAGTGGGTTCATACAACCAACTGGGATTGTGTCATTCTCGATGAGTATCATTATGGAGCCTGGTGTGAAAATGCCAAGGAGCTTTTTGAGGAGGAATTTGAAAAAGAGATTGTTTATACACCAGACGAAAGCTTTGATGATATTGAAAAGATTATGCCGATAACAACATACACTTATCTTTATCTTTCAGGCACACCGTTTAGGGCAATTGCATCGGGCGAGTTTATTGAAGAGCAGATTTTCAACTGGACATATTCGGACGAACAACGGGCAAAGCAAGAATGGCAAGGTGAGAACAACCCTTACGCTTCATTGCCCCGCATGGTTTTATTGACCTATCAACTGCCGGATGCAATTCGCGAAATAGCCATGCAGGGAGAGTTTAATGAATTTGATTTGAATGTCTTTTTTTCGGCTGAGGGAACCAGTGAAAAGGCAAAATTTACCTATCAAGATGAAGTACAAAAGTGGTTAGACTTAATTCGTGGGGCGTTTCAAGCGACTACCGTTGATAGCCTCAAACTGGGCGCCAAGAAACCGCCCTTGCCCTTTTCCGATGTTCGTTTGTTGAATGTGCTATCACATACCTTCTGGTTTCTGCCCGATGTGGTTTCGTGCTACGCCATGCGTAACTTGATGTCGCAAAAGCAAAATAGATTTTACCACGATTACCGAGTATTGGTGGCTGCCGGAGATAGTGCGGGGGATGGCGTAAAAGCATTGCCTCCTGTGCGGGAGGCAATGGACGATCCCTTGAAGACCAAGACAATCACGCTATCGTGTGGAAAATTGACTACCGGCGTAACGGTTAGACCGTGGGCAGGGATTCTTATGCTTCGTAATTCCTCCAGCCCAGAAACCTATTTTCAGGCGGCTTTCCGTGTTCAGTCCCCCTGGGTTATCAGAAATCCTGACAACACATCGCCCAACCGGGAGCAGATTATCAAAGAAGAATGCTATGTTTTTGATTTTGCACCGGACAGGGCTTTGCGGCAGATTGCCGAGTATAGTTGCCGACTGAATGTTAATGAATTAAACCCCGAGAAAAAGGTTGAGGAGTTTATCAGGTTTTTGCCTGTGCTTGCTTATGACGGCAGCTCTATGAAACAGATAGATGCCGCTGGTATTTTGGATATGGCTATGAGCGGAACGACCGCAACTTTGCTGGCACGACGATGGGAAAGTGCTTTACTGGTAAATGTGGATAATAGCACCTTGCAACGGCTGATGAATAATAAGGAAGCCATGGACGCACTTATGAGCATTGAAGGATTTCGTAATCTGAATCAGGAGATAGAAACCATTATTAACAAGTCAGATGCTGTGAAAAAAGCAAAAAAAGAAGCTAACGACAAAGAGCTGTCTGCCAAAGAGAAGAAAGAGCTTTCTGATGAGGAGAAGGAATACAAGAGCAAACGAAAGCAGATTCAGGAAAATCTCATCAAATTCGCCACCCGTGTGCCGGTCTTCATGTATTTGACTGATTACCGGGAACAGTGCCTCAGAGATGTAATCACTCAGCTTGAGCCGGGACTATTCAAGAAAGTTACTGGTTTAACCGTGAAGAATTTTGAATTACTCGTCAGCCTTGGTGTTTTCAACAGTGCATTAATGAATGACGCAGTCTATAAATTCAGACGATATGAAGATTCCAGTCTGGTGTATATTGGCGTAAACAAGCATGAAGGCGAAGGCGTTGGACTTTACGATACAGTGCTTAGCACAAAGGATTACCAGACTACATTTGAGAATATGACATAGTTTTGGAATAGGCACAAATCTATTTCAGTATCCTAAACAATATATATTGGTAACTACTCAGCTATCTTGCAAAAATGTCATCCCGAAGGAGTACTCGACTGAGGGATCTTTTCTTATGCAATAGTTACGATAATGATGATGATTGGGGACAACAGAAAGAAAGATTCCTCACAGTAGTTCGGAATGACAGAAAAGTAAAAGCAAATATGTCCAAAATAACAATAGCTGAGTAGTTACATATATTGAATAATTACGAAGGACATACAATATGAAAATACTTCACCGATACCTATTAAAAGAGCTTATTCCACCGTTTTTGTTCGGGATAGCAATATTTACCTTTATTTTCTTTCTGCAAAATCTCTTTAATTTGAGTGAATTTGTTATTACCAAGCATGTGGAAATGGGTCTGGCGATACAGGTATTTCTTCTTTGTCTGCCGGCGACCCTTCCCATGACCCTGCCCATAGCCACCTTTACAGGGGTATTGATTGGACTTACAAGGCTTAAAGGAGAGCATGAGTGGACAGCTATTTTTGCTAGCGGCATAAGATTTACATCATTCTTCTGGTTGTTAACAGGGGTAGGGTTATTGATGAGTTTGTTGACCATAGGGGTTAATGAATCCCTTATTCCCTGGGCAAACCAGAGGTTCTGGCAGGTATACTCCGACATCCTCAGGGCATCATCCACTGTCCCGATTGAAGCTGGTAATTTTATCAAGGTAAAGGATATGGATATATATATATGCAAGATACATGGAAGGGCATTAGAAGGGATATATCTTTATCAAAAGGAAAAGGCTGTCTTTGCTCGTCAGGGGGAAATAATAAAAAAACCGTCCCGAATAACCTTTAACCTGAAGAATGGCACGATTCACAAAATAGACAAAAAAGATGCCTCAAGGTATCATCTATTACAGTTTGACACCCATACCATTGTTGTTGATATTTTGGAAAATAATCACATAAATATAAAAAAGCGAATACAGGATATGACCACATTAGAATTAAAACAAGAGATAACAAAATATAAACAATCAAGTATGGATACCCTTCCCCTACTCATTGAACTATATAAAAAACTCACCCTGCCCTTTGCCTGTATATCCCTTGTTTTAATTGCAATCCCCTTGGGAATGTCTTTAAGGCAAAAGGGTAAATCCATGGCATTGGGTATTGGGATTATATTTGTGTTTGTCTATTATCTACTTCTGATGTTCGCCCAAATCCTTTGTGAAAAAAAGGTGTTTTATCCGGGGATGGGGATGTGGCTGCCAAATATAATTATTGCTGGTACAGGGATATGGTTGTATGCTCGGAGAAGGTTATAGGGAAGGGGTAGCGGAAGTCTAAAGCCTTCTGTGACGGAGTAGTTACATTACAAATAAATAATCACCATTACCACAACTATCCAAAGCAGAATAGCCATTAGTAATGGTTTATCCCGCAGGATATCTGATTCAGGACTTCCACCACCACCTTTTTGATGAACAAGATAGAGGTATCTGAATATTCCATAAAGTACAAATGGAATGGTTAAGGGAAGATATGGGGTACAAAGCTTGTCTTGAACCTCTGGAGAAAAGGCATAGAGGGAATAAGCAATAATAGTTGAGCCTGTAACCGCTGAGATCATTTCATCTATAAATGCGGGTGTATATTCCCGAAGGATTGCTCGATGAGAGGAAGCAGTAGCTTCTAAAAGAACTAATTCATGCCTTCTCTTCCCAAGCCCAAGAAATAATGCCAAAAGCATAGTACAAATAACCAACCAGGGAGATATCTCCAAATCAGAGACTACTGCCCCAGCTACAGCTCGCAGAACAAAACCAAAAGATAATACCATGACATCAAGAATAACTATATGCTTAAAGAAAAAGGAATACCCCAGGGTAAGAAGAAGGTATCCAAGAGATATTATGCCAAAGTTTATCCCCAGAATAAATGCACCGATTAACGACAGGATAATAATCAGTATGGCTGAATATCTTGCAAACAAAGGGTTTAATCTGCCAGAGGCAATCGGTCTGTTTTGCTTTCTCGGATGAATCTTATCTTTTTCCATATCAGATAAATCATTAAAAATATATCCACATCCGGAAAGCAAGGAAAAGATGACAAAGCCTCCAATAACCTTAAGAAGAATTGACATGCTTCCCAACTCTTGTGCAAAAATTATGGCAGCAAAAACAATCAGATTTTTTGTCCATTGCTTTGGACGCATAGATTCAAATAATAATCCTAACATAATGTTCTCCTTTGTGCCAAAGCGAGAGCAAGTAAGCTAATCGCTCCAAACTTCGTGGTAAATTCCCCTCGCTGAGTAGTTACGACAGATCACAAAAACAACTTAATTTCCTTCAATATCTCTCTTAATCCAGGAACGCCATTAAACCACACCCGTCCGGTCATTTCATTAGCTACAGCCTGATAAAGCATTGAAATCAGCTCACAAAGCCTTGAAGGCAGGGGCTCTGGCATAACATATACCATTTCTTTCCAATAGATACTACTCATCTTTTTTGCCTTTTCTATATCTCGAAACCATGCTGTGTTTCGATAAAATATACGGGCAACCTCTTTGCTTACCGGTAGACCTTCAAAGGTAAATCTGCATTCATCCGGTGTGCCAAGCACATCTACCAGAATAAGTTGACGGTCTGCATCAAACCCAAATTCTACCTTTCCATCCTCATTGACAAGACCTATTTTGCAGGTTTCTTCACTGATAAGATTATCGATAACCCCTGTTATTCTTAATATTTCCTGAAACTCATGCTCACTCAGCCCAGCTATGGTTTTTGCCTCTTTAGGGTTTATGTATCTATCAATTGTTTCCAGTTTAGTCGAAAAATCCAGCATAGGATTGTCAAGTTTTTGTCCGGGGACAGGATGTACAGTTAATCCCATATCTTTTATGGTTAATTGTCCATCACTTAATCTCTTAAATACACTTGAACCCTCTGGCAAATAGTTGCGATAAATTACCTCAAGTGGGATGAGAAAATTTGCCTGCTCATGATTATAACATGAATAATCATAGCAGCCGTACGGTACCTGAGGTATTATTACCCGAATAAGGGATGGGATAAGGTCATTTCTCCGTATTAAACGGATTCTGCCATCCGGTAGCTGAGGTTTTATTACTCGAACCAAGCTTACCTCCATACTCGTTGGTATGGTTTTAATGTCCATGAGTTTTTTTACCTCATTATCTTCAACTACCCCAAGATAATGCGTTTTTATCCCCATTTCCTCCAATTTTTCCAAAAGATAGGCACTAATAATACACAAGGATGCCCCTTTATTCTGAATATCATCAGGCATTTTGCCCCAATCAAACACAGAATACCTGTCAGAAAAGAAAAACCTACCCCTACCGCTTCTTTCCTTGTCTGGTGCCTCGATAATTGTTAAATCTTTTACGCTACCCATGTTATTGATACTCCTCTCTTTAATTTGTCTTGCTTTTTAAGCACTTATGTTAGCAGATTTCCGATGCAATACATATTCAATGCTATCCCTTAATGCCTGATAAGATGCCTCAATCAGGTTTTCAGAGACCCCAACCGTACCCCATATCTCATTAATATCTGAGGATTCAATCAATACCCTTACCTTAGCTGCAGTTCCATCCTTGGCGTCAAGTACCCTGACCTTATAATCTGTTAAATGGGCGCCCTTCAGGATAGGATAAAATCCTTCCAATGCTTTTCTCAATGCTTTACCTAAGGCATCTACAGGTCCATCCCCTTCAGCTACAGTATGTTCTACCTCATCATTAACCTCTATCGTTATAGTTGCCTTTGAACGAATTTCGTTCTCTTTTTTTTCCACAACTACTTGAAAGTCTTTTAGAATAAAGGAGGGCTTATAATCTCCCACAGTTTTTTTCATCAACAATTCAAGGGATGCATCTGCCCCTTCAAATTGGTAACCTGCATCCTCAAGCTCTTTTACCTTTTGCAGGATTTTTCGGACATCAATGGTATTTTTGGACAAATCTATTTTGTATTCTTCTGCCTTATGCAGGATACTACTCTGTCCGGCAAGCTCTGAGATAAGAATCCTTCTTGAATTTCCTACCAATTCAGGCTGGATGTGTTCATATGTACGGGTATTCTTTTTTATGGCACTTACATGAATACCACCCTTGTGTGCAAAGGCTGATGCCCCAACAAAGGGTTGATGTGTCTGTGGAACCATATTAGCCAATTCAGAGACATATCTTGAAACCTCTGTGAGACTTTTTAATTGTGCATCATCAATGCAAGCAATCGAAAGTTTCAGCTTCAGATTAGGAATAATTGAACACAGGTTTGCATTTCCACATCGTTCACCATATCCATTTATTGTCCCCTGCACATGGCAGCAGCCCATCTTAACCGCAGTAATGGTATTTGCCACAGCCATATCAGAATCATTATGGCTATGTATGCCTAAGGGTATTTTAATTACCTTTTTGACCATAACAATAGCTGCCTCTATCTCCTGGGGTATGCTGCCCCCATTCGTATCACAGAGAACTATCGTATCTGCCCCAGCCTCCATGGCTGCCTCAAGGGTACTTAAGGCATATCTTGGGTTTGACTTATAGCCATCAAAGAAATGCTCGGCATCATAGATAACCTCTTTACCATGTTGTTTTAGATACCCAACAGATTCTCGTATCATAACAAGGTTTTCTTCTAAGAAGATATTTAATGCCTCTTTAACATGCAAGTCCCATGTTTTACCAAAGATACAGATTGTCCCTGTCTGTGCTGCCAGTAATGCCTGAATATTTGGATCCTTATCCACAGCTATCTTTGCGTGTCTGGTACTGCCAAATGCCGTTATTCTGGCATGATTTAACCGAATGTTTTTCATTTCTTCAAAGAATCTGCTGTCTTTTGGATTTGAACCAGGCCAGCCGCCCTCGATATAATGAACCCCAAGATGGTCCAATCTTTTGGCAATCCGCAACTTATCTTCAAGAGAGAAGTTAATTCCCTCCATTTGTGTTCCATCACGAAGGGTGGTATCATAGATAGATATTTTATGAGGTAGTACCTCTGATAGTTGAACAGACATTTTCATTTTCCTCCTAAGTATACTCAAGTGGGGCATAAATTGCGATTTTTTCGGTGAGAATTAATCAAGAAGAGCAAGGCGCGTAAGGTGAGCAATAGTGTACTATTGCTCACCTGAACAACACAGCTATCGTTGATTAAGACCAGCGAAAAACGCAATTTATGCCCCACTTGAGTATACTTAGGAGGAAAATGAAAATGTCTGTTCAACTATCAGAGGTACTACCTCATAAAATATCTATCTATGATACCACCCTTCGTGATGGAACACAAATGGAGGGAATTAACTTCTCTCTTGAAGATAAGTTGCGGATTGCCAAAAGATTGGACCATCTTGGGGTTCATTATATCGAGGGCGGCTGGCCTGGTTCAAATCCAAAAGACAGCAGATTCTTTGAAGAAATGAAAAACATTCGGTTAAATCATGCCAGAATAACGGCATTTGGCAGTACCAGACACGCAAAGATAGCTGTGGATAAGGATCCAAATATTCAGGCATTACTGGCAGCACAGACAGGGACAATCTGTATCTTTGGTAAAACATGGGACTTGCATGTTAAAGAGGCATTAAATATCTTCTTAGAAGAAAACCTTGTTATGATACGAGAATCTGTTGGGTATCTAAAACAACATGGTAAAGAGGTTATCTATGATGCCGAGCATTTCTTTGATGGCTATAAGTCAAACCCAAGATATGCCTTAAGTACCCTTGAGGCAGCCATGGAGGCTGGGGCAGATACGATAGTTCTCTGTGATACGAATGGGGGCAGCATACCCCAGGAGATAGAGGCAGCTATTGTTATGGTCAAAAAGGTAATTAAAATACCCTTAGGCATACATAGCCATAATGATTCTGATATGGCTGTGGCAAATACCATTACTGCGGTTAAGATGGGCTGCTGCCATGTGCAGGGGACAATAAATGGATATGGTGAACGATGTGGAAATGCAAACCTGTGTTCAATTATTCCTAATCTGAAGCTGAAACTTTCGATTGCTTGCATTGATGATGCACAATTAAAAAGTCTCACAGAGGTTTCAAGATATGTCTCTGAATTGGCTAATATGGTTCCACAGACACATCAACCCTTTG
>MNYI01000070.1 GCA_001873945.1 Candidatus Desantisbacteria bacterium CG2_30_40_21 | reverse complement strand
TCTCTTATTTGAATGTGGCTGAACGCAGATTTTTGGAAATTTGAAGCATTATTCTGTGAATTTATAAAAATTTGCATTCCGTCAGCTTGTTTTTTTAAATTATTCTCCGTGTCTCCGTGTCTCTGTGGTGAATCTGAAAATCCATAATGAGAATTGCTGGTCCCACAGAAATTTTCCTTGACATCCAATATGCCCTTATGTTACAATAGTTCAACATATTGTAAGTATTCAGGCTGACAATTGATCGCTGTATCCTAAGGATGGTTATACTGATGTCAAGCATATCACCACAGATACTAAAAAAAAGAAAACGGCATGTACTTATTGCCCTTATCTCTATCCCATCCATCTTATTGTTATTTAACCTGTGGGGCTGGTCATTTTACCTTCAAGCAAAAGGCTTTCTGGATGAGGAACTTGGTAAACGGCTCATATCTATTGCAGCAATCACATCCTTGCAGGTATCACCAGAATTGATAAAATCAATAGAGGAAAGAACCATAGATGATGAACAAGCCTTCAATTTCAGAGAGTATTTAGCCACAGTCAATGAAGAGAACAATCTGGAAAGTGTTTTTATTATTGATAAGGAAAAAAACTATATCCTTGATGCTGGATATGTTCACTTAGAAGGAGAGAAATATCACTGCCTGAATATTTCTGATGCGAATAGAATTCTTGATGCCTCGTTGGGTAAATCCTCTTGTTCCAAGCTATATCGCAATGGAAGCCAGATGTTTAAGACAGGTTTTGCCCCATTGAAGGATGCCTCTGGTGAGGTAATAGCTATACTTGGGGTTGATGCCAGCCCTGAATTTTTGAGGGCTTTGTCTAATATACAGAATACCTTGATTTTTTTTGGGATAATCAGTCTTGTTCTTGGTGTTCTCTATGTACTTGTTTTGCTTGCAGTTATAAATGGGTTTGAGGCAATGTTTCATGCAGAAAAGTTTGCCAGTCTTGGCCGTTTGTCAGCTGGAATGGCTCACGATATCAGGAACCCCTTGCAAATAATCAACACTACCTATGAGTCGTTAAGGAAACGACACCTTCCTCAGGATATTGAGGACGAGATGTTTGATTATATTCCAGACGAGATAAAAAATCTGAACAAAAAGATCAATGATTTTCTTTCACAAACTAAGGATACCCCACTTAAGATTAAGTTAAATAATCTGAAGGTATTACTTAACCATATTATTGACAGGATGTCTCCGGATATGGAAAGGGCAACCATCAGGTTCAATAATCATATTGAACCAAAGATTAATGAATTTTATTTTGATGCTCAACAGATGGAAGGGGTATTTCAAAACCTTATCCGCAATGCCATTGAAGCCATGCCTGATGGCGGAGTGATTACTATTAAGGCATATCCTTATAAGGGTGGCAAGCAATTTGTTGCCATTGAGATTGCAGATACCGGACACGGCATTAATAAAAGAGACCAAAAAAAATTGTTTGAACCATTTTTTACTACTAAAGAACATGGTTATGGATTGGGAATGTCTATTGTATTTAGAATAATTCAGAAACATGGTGGGGAAATAAAGGTAAAGAGCAGGCCAAATCAAGGCACAACATTTACCATCCTTTTGCCATGGAAACAGGAGGGGTAAATGGATGAAGATATTAATCGTTGATGATGAAAAAAGAATATTGATGCTCTTGAAACAATCTCTTCAAGATGAGGGATATGAGGTAGAAACAGCCAATGATGGGTTTGAGGCAATTGAACGAATTAAAAAGCATGATTTTGGACTGGTCATCACAGATCTAAAGATGAGTGGAAAGGATGGAATAAGTGTCTTAAGAGAAACAAAAGTTCTTTCGCCACGGACAGAGGTAATTATGATAACCGCTTTTTCCTCAAATGAAACAGCAGTTACAGCTATGAAAGAGGGTGTTTATGATTATCTTATCAAGCCGTTTGATACCAACGAACTAAAACTTCTGGTAAAAAGGGTTGAAGAAAAACAACAACTAAAGAGAGAAAATACAAAGCTTAAGGAAAAAATAGAAACACCTTATGATTTTGGCAATATTATTGGCAAGAGTGCCAGTATGTGCAAAATATTTGATCAGATAAAACAGGTTGCCCTTACCAATACCACTGTTATGATCCTTGGTGAAAGTGGTACAGGTAAGGAGTTGATCTCAAAGGCTATTCATTACAATAGCCCCAGAAGGGATAAGCCCTTTATAGCTGTCCATTGTGCAGCTATAACAGAAACCCTCTTGGAAAGCGAGTTGTTTGGCCATGAAAAGGGGGCATTTACTGGTGCCCATGTCAGAAAACTCGGGCGATTTGAATTGGCAAAGGGTGGCAGCATCTTTTTGGATGAAATAGGGGAGATTGCTCCATCAATTCAGGTGAAGCTCCTCCGTGTGCTGCAAGAAAGGGAATTTTTCCGTGTTGGCGGAGAAACAGTGGTAAAAGCAGATGTTCGGGTTATTGCTGCCACCAACAAGGACCTTGAGCAGGCTGTCAAAATGGGTGAGTTCAGAGAGGATCTGTTTTATCGGCTCAATGTCTTCCCCATTACCTTGCCTCCACTCAAGGAGCGTCGAGATGATATTCCTGAATTGGTCAGGCACTTTGTCAGGAAATTTGGACAGGAAAGAAAAGAGATAAACAATGATGTCATGATATATCTGATGCAATACAGATGGTATGGGAACCTTCGAGAATTGGAAAATGTAATGGAAAGGGCATTAATTGTCGCCGGGAATGGACCAATTACTCTATCTTGTATCCCAACCCATATCATGGATGAACGAGCAATCCCTATCTCTGTAAATATCCCTGATGAGGGTGTATCATTGGAAAGTATTGAACACGGATACATCCTTAAAGCCATAGAAAAGGCAAAGGGGAATAAGAGTAAAGCAGCCAAACTACTTGGTATTACCCGTCGAGCACTCTATTCAAGAATGGAAAGGTTTGATAGGGGAATAATCTCACCAGAGATGGAAGAGGAAGATGAGGATGAGTAATCGTTCCATTTTATCCCTTGCAAAGGCGTAAAAGTGTACCATCAAAATGCCTTAAGTGTCCCTACAGGTACATAGTTGATGTTGATAAATTAAGCAGCAAAAACATGCACACCTAACCTGTTGTAATGCCATAAGTTAAGACATCAATAAAAATATCTTATCATGCTAAATTTTGGCATAATTCTTGCTTATATAAAATTAAGTCTTTTCTGTGTGGACGGGCATATGGGTAGCTTCGAGTCTTAAAAAGCACTCATTGTTCGTTAAAAAAAAGGAAGGTGTCTCTATACAAAGGGTGTTATAGGGACATCTTTCTTTATGTAAGGGAGGGGTAATTTGAGAAGGTCTCTAAGAAATCAGAGACAGAAAATGGATTCAGGAGGAAGTGTAGTAGCAGATAAAACAGCAAAAATCGTTGCCATTAATCGCACAAGGATAGAAAAAAGGATTCAGGAACAGGAAGATGGTGTAAAAAATCAATTGCAAATGGGAGAACTAATGGAAATAAAAGCAAGAATCATTGTGACACCAGTTAATTCAATGGATGAATCTTTTCAATTGGGAGAAATTTTGACATTAATTATGCCAAAAAAATTATGTCCTTGGCAAAGTTAAGGAGTCAAGAAAAAATAAGTTGTACACCAAGAGTCACTCAAGACGCTTGGCTGGCAAGTCTGGCTATATGTAATCGACGAACAACGAAGCCAGCCAAGATGGATCGATGACACGACTCCTGCAAGTTGTTTTTGATTTGTGACTGCACAGAGGGATAGTTGTCCCTTTTTGATTGCGTGATTTTGAGTATTGTGGTATAAATTAGCATTATAATATAGTGTATCTGAAGGCAAAAAACACCTGAGGATACACTTTTTTTTTGATGTTGGAGTGCTTGATAATTCTACGGTAAATAGGGGCATAGGAGCCGGATTATGATAAATAAAACATTGCTAATTAGCTTAATATCAATTATATGCCTTTATTCAGGGATTGCCCGGGCAAAAAACGGAGAAGATACCCCCATCAATAAGGGGCTTATTATCGAGAAATTAAAGATGCTTGACAGGGGAATAGAAAAAACAAGAGAACCTGTTGCGAATAGCAACAATAAAGAAATCATCCAAATGTTTAATAGATGCTGTAATACCCGGGAGATGCTCTCTGATTTAATAAAGGAAGAAAGATTTAACAAGGCAACCTTTGATCAAATAACTGAAACCCAAAAACAAGCAAGGGATATAATGAAATTAATTGATCAAGAAGCATTTACCATGAAAAAACTGAAAAAGGTGGAAAAGGATTTAAGTGAAAAGGCTCATCTTATCTCCTCAAGTAATAACAAGAAGGCTAATGAATTGTTTGCTACTGCATCAAAAAACAGGTTGTTAGCAGAAGAAGCAATTAAAGACAACAAGATAAACCTTGCTGCTCAATACCTGAATACCTCTATAAATTTGATTCAACAGGCTGTCTCATTTGCTAATGGCAGGGAAAAGATAGAAAATGCGATTGAACAGCTCCAATATATGCTTAAAAAAGCAGAGAAAAACGCCCAGATAAGCAAAAAAGAAGAAATAATATCCTTGGTTAATGAAGCAAGGACATTGGTTAAAAAAGCAGTTAGAATAATGATCAGTGGCTATCATGATGAAGATTATGCAAAATTAGCAGAATTGATAGATATTGCTACAAAGCTCATCAATCGGGCTCTTCGTTCCTCAGGTGTAGATTTCGCTGAAAGTATAAGATTGGATATGGCACAGCTGTTTGCTATATTAAATGAAACAAATAAAACCATTACCCGAAGTAATAATCCAAATGCAAAGATACTCATGGATAAGGCAATGAAAATGGCTCAAGAAGCACAAAAAGCTATTATCTCCAAAGAGTGGAAATCGGCTGAGGAATATATAAAATATTCCTATAAATTGACAAAAACAGCGTCTGCAACGGAATTTTAAGATGTTATGTAACTACTCAGGTAGTTGATAGGTTGATAGGTTGATGAGTTGATGAGTTGATGAGTTGATAGGTTAAAGGAATACAGATTCATAAACCTATAAACTTATCAACCTATCAACTCATCAACCTATCAACCTATCCCTTCTCAACTTATTTTATTCATTTTGATAAAAATTCATTTGACATTTGGGATTATTTCTGGTATATTATAGGGAGTATGTTGATTGCTATGTAAGGGTCTGTCACAAAATAACTGTATTCGGTTGCCGCTGGACGAGCGAATCGACAACCTCGATGTGACACAGTTATTTTGCGACAAACCCTAATTAAAAGGAGGTAGTTGGTTATGAAGAAATTAATTCTTGGTTTACTTGTACTTGGTATGGCAACGATTAGCCATGCTGAAATGGATGTATGCTTAAGTAATATCACAGATTCCGGGGCAACTCTTTCCTGGATTAGCGATGGCACAGGGACATGTAAGGTGAATTATGGGGTGAGTGCAGGTTCTATGACCATGACAGGTTATGATATTCGCGGGAGTAAGACCGTAAGCAGGATTCATTTCGTGGCTATAACTGATTTGAATCCGCTTACCACCTATTATTATCAATCTATTCAGGGCAATAAACAAGACGGTTGTGGAACATTTACTACCAACCATTCCCTTGTCCCATCTGGCAGTTATCTTGCCTATGGACGGGTACTTGATGGATATAAACCTGCTGTAAATTGCATGGTATCTCTCTGGCTTGAAGATGGGGACGGAAATGGCAACCAGAGCAAATCTAATGTTGCCTCATGCCTTACGGATGAAAATGGATATTGGTTTTATGACCTGATAAATCTGCGAACTCAGGATGGCAAGGGCTTGTTTGAATTCTCAAAGCAGGGAGATCTGCTCTATTTGGATGTGCATGCTGAAGAGGGAATAGTTGTGAAGACACGGATAGATACTGGTGCTTGTATGCCGGCAAGGGATATGTATTTGAAGTAAGGTGAATGTATGCCCCACTTGAGTATATCTGCGTTTGTTGTAGGGAATGGTTACAAGTATTCCCTACAACTCAATTTGCCTGAGGTGAAATGATTATGTTCTCTATCAGAATTATGTTCCTCCTTGCTGGCTTGTTTCTGATAACCCCTGCCTTTGCCAGCCAACCAAAGGAAATAAAGCAAACCAATATTACAGGCGAAGCATTTACCATCTCATGGATAACTGATACCCCTGGGACAGCTGCCATTCAATATGGCATTGGGACAAATAGTCTCAATTTTTCGGCTACAGATAACCGCTTGGCATCTACTCATCATATCCTGATTAAGGGGTTATCCCCAAATACTACTTATTATTATGATATTGTTTCTGCCGGGGTTACGGATAATAATCAGGGACAGCACTATTCCATTAAAACTGGTTCATCTATTACTCGCACAGGAAGTGATTTTGTATATGGTCAGGTGGATAAGGCTGATTTGACAATGGCTTCTGGTTCACTTGTGTATCTCCAGATTTGTAATACAAATGGCACTGGTTCTATTGGCAGCTCTTCGGAATGGTCAACAGTTGTTGACCAGAATGGAACATGGGGCATTGATTTGATTAATGTTAGGACAAAGGATCTCCTCAGTTTCTTTGGATACTCCCAATCCGGCGACAGTCTCTCTATCTTTGTTCAGGGTGGCATAGATGGGACAGGCAAGCTACTAACAAATACTGCCTATGACTCACCCTGCCAGAGCATCAGGATATCAACCGATACTACTGCACCAGCCGCAATAACAACTCTTTCCTCAAAAACAATTAGACAAACATCTGTTGTTCTTGAATGGTCATCCCCTGGTAATGATGGGAACACAGGCATAGCTAACAGGTATGAGGTTCGTTATTCTACTAATGCTATTACTGAATCCAACTGGCTACAGGCATCCATTGTTTCTACTGGTGTCCCTACACCAAAACCAGCCAACACAAATCAACAATGTACAGTATCAAACCTTATGGCAAAGACAGGTTATTACTTTGCCATAAAGGCATGTGATGAAGTGCCAAATTGGTCAGGGTTATCAAATCTTGTTGCTGCCACTACCCTTGTGCCAAGCACAGCAACCCTCGAGTGGATAGGTAAGCCAAATTTTGCAAGTGATGGGCTTAGGACAGAGATAAGCACGAGCGGCATGAACATTGTTTATCAGGTATCATACAGTGATGTAGATGGTAAACCGCCTGCACTTGGTTATCCAAAGGTTGGAATATATCAAGAAGAAACAATCGTAGGCACATATACTATGCTTTATGCCTACGGCAATTATTCAACTGGGGCAGTGTATACCTTTTCCAGACAGCTTGAACCAGGGACATATACCTATCAGTTTGATGGTGGCAATAATGTTGACAAGGACAATAGTAATGCTCATCTGCATGTAAAGAATGGACCAATCATCCTTGAAGCTTTCCCTGAATATCAGGCAGCTACTAACTTGGGCACAATTACCACAGGGAGTGATTTAATCTATGGACATGTATATAGGCAGAGGGGAACACAATTTGTTTCTGATGCATTGGTCTATGTCAGGATACAAGATAATGATAATACTCAAACCAGTGGATACTCAACCATTGGTTCTACCACAGTGGGAACAGATGGTATATGGTATATGGAGTTGGCTAATTTTAAGGATGGTTATGGTTCACTGGCAAAGCAATTTACTTACTCAACAAGCACAGATTATCTACATATCTGGGTAAATGGGGCAGCAGATGGTGTGGCAAGTCAGATATTGATGACAAATGAGGGTAAACCGGTATGCGATCTGGAGTTATGCAATGACCATATCCCGCCGACAACCATCACAGACCTTGCGGTTAAAACCTCAACCACTACGACCATCACCCTGAATTGGACAACATCAGGTGATGATGGAAATATTGGCAAGGCATCATATTATCATATCCGCTATGCAACATCCTCTGATAAGGTTGTTGATTGGGGGATGTCTGCACCTTTAGTTACTGGCACTTCATCCACCATCACTAATCTTACCTCGGCAACTACATATTACTTTACTATTCAGGCATCTGATGATGTTTGGAATACATCTGCACCGTCACTGATAGTAATGGGTACTACCGCTCCACCTCTTCAACGACCACCAACATTATCCTCGGCTAATAAACCATTAACCCCGGGAACTGCTAATGTCTATACAAAATTTACCTATAATGTCAAGTATTCAGATGCTGATGGTGACCCGCCGTCATCTGGTGAGCCGAAAGTGATTATCTATCAGGGGGATAAAGTGGTGAAGACAAGCACCATGAGTTTCGCAGCAGGGTCATATATTTCTGGTGCTACCTACACTTACTCAACCTTATTGCCAGAGGGAACATATTCCTACAGATTTGAGGTAACAGGTGCTACCAGCAGTCCTACAGGCATAGGTCCGATGGTGTTTGATATTTCCAAGCATATCAGAATAACCAATGTCACGGATAAGGAATTTACCGTAAGTTGGAAAACATTAAAGGGTACAGGCAGTGTATCCTATGGGACCACAACAGCACTTGGCAGCACAACTACGGATAATATGCCTCGTGATGTTCATTTCGTAACTGTAGGAAATCTTGAGCCTGATACTGTGTATTATTTTAATGTGGCTTGTTCCGGGAGGACAGACGACAATCAAGGGAGGCAGTATTTGATAAAAACCGGTGCATTCATTAGCGATATTTCTCCGGGAAGTAATCTTGTTACTGGTCGTGTGTATGAACGCAAGGGTGTCCCAGCTGAAGGGGCAGTGGTGTTCGTAACCATTAAAGATGCAAATGGCAAGGATTCACTTGAGGAGTGTGCCCCTCTTTCTACCCTGACAGAGGCAGATGGAAGATGGTATATGGATATGCGTTATGCCCGAACACGGGATTATTTATCGAAATTTGAGTATTCAAGTGATGACACCATTCGTATTGAGGCAGATGGCGGGGAAAGGGGAGAGGGAAATTCAGGGGATGTAGGTGTGGATAAGGTGGATATGTTTATTGCCCCGGATATTATCCTGCATACATGGCAAGGTGCTAAGGATAAGCTGTTGGTCAAAGACATGACCTATTCCTACCCAAACCCGGCAAAACAAGTCAATATCATTACCTTTCGTTATTTTTTGAATACAGATGCAGATGTCACCCTGAGTATCTACAACCTTGCCGGAGAGCTTGTTCAAACCATTAAGGGTATGGGTGTTAAATTTAATGATACCAATGAGCTTGTATGGGATATATCTGATGTTGCCTCAGACATATATATCTGGCGACTTGAGGCAAAGACAGAGGAGTTGCGGGATGTGGTGGTGAAGAGGTTGGTAGTGATAAAGTAGGATAGGCATTCTTGCCTGTCTTTTCAGGAAGGAAAAAGAAGACCAGACAGTAAGACAGGCAGAAATGCTTGTCCTACCAAATTAAAGGATAATATATGATGATATATGCAGTACTCCTATTAACAACATTATTTGCGTGTAGTTCTCCTGCCTTTGCCAAAAATAATACCACCACCAGTGCCACCTTCCTCAAGATCGGGGCAGGGGCAAGGGCTGCTGGTATGGGTGAGGCATTTTGCGGGCTGGCAGATGATGTGTATGCCACCTACTGGAATCCAGCCGGGCTTGCCTATATCAAGGGTAGTCAGTTGGGGGCAACACACCTTGAGTGGCTTACCGAGATAAATCAAGAGCAGATTGGGTTTGTCCAGCAAATTGGGAGCAAAACAGCCTTTGGAATTAATATTAGTCATCTTATGGCAAATGACTTTGAACGGACAAATAAGGATGGGATTTTTGGCACATTTGATGCAGCCAATACGCTTCTTGGGCTTTCTCTGGGCAGGCAACTTTGCAATAAATTCTCACTTGGTTTGAACATGAAATGTATCCATATGCCCATGGATGATGAAAAAGCTACAGCTTATGGTGTGGATATGGGTGCGTTGTGGCAAATATCTCGGGGGTTGAGACTTGGCTTGAATGTTCAAAACATTGGCTCAGATGTAAAATTCATCGAAAAGGGCTATTCATTGCCACTCAATATCAAGGCAGGTATTGGCTATTCTCTGGGCGGGATGAATCTTGCCGTGGATGTTAACAAGACCCGCGGGACAGAGACAAATATTCATGCTGGGTGTGAATACCTTCTGGCACAAACACTCGCCCTGCGGGCAGGGATAAAAAGCGAGATAGCCTCAGATACGCATGGTAAGGAAAATGGACTAACCACAGGGGTTACGGCTGGAATAGGCTTGCGGCTTGGTGGAATTCAATTAGATTATGCCTATATTCCCTATGGCGATCTGGATATTACCCATCGAATATCCTTGTCTGTAAAACGAATGCCCCATGTGCCTTTATCACCAAATATTCCACAGCCTGAGGCAAAACCTCTACCAGAAGCAGCAATTCAACCTCTTGTTGAACCAGGGACCAAAACAATAATGGCTACTGCTACAGAGACAAAATCTGAACCACAGACTCAACAACCTGTTCAGCCAGTGCCAGAGGCAACAACTACAATTCAACAAAAGATTACCCTGCCATCCTTTAATATTAATTTTGATACCGGTTGTGCCATGCTTTCTCCAGAGCTTTATAAGGCATTAAATATCATGGTTGAAACCATGCTTCGTTATCCACAACTACGGATAAGAATTGAAGGACATACTGATAATCGAGCTATTGATACAAAACTATTTCCTTCTAATTATGAACTTTCTGAGGGAAGAGCAAAGACAGTTTTATGGTATCTTATCCAACAAGGCATCCCTCAGGAACGGATAGAGATTAAGGGCTATGCAGACACAAAACCCATAGCACCTAATAATACCCCTGAGGGTCAGGCTAAGAATCGAAGGGTGGAGATTGTTATTATTGGTCAGTAGAGGCGCAAGATTTTGCGTCTTTATCTAATATTTATTATATTCCTCATTACTAATATCAGTCCCTGCATGATTTATGTTAATTAATCCTTCCAATGAATTATAGATATACCCACCAACATTGCCGTCCCCGGTTGGTTTAAGGTCAGTAGAGTCTGTAATGGTTACCTGGTTACTGTTGTTTCCTTCTTTCACAGACAACTTAAGCATCACCTTGGGGACAGGGGAAAGGTATCGAGAGAACTGCGGGACATCAAGATTTTCCGGGAACGCCCTATCAGCGTTAGCATACTCTGCAGCAGAGACAATCTGTAATGTCCTTCTAATCGTTTGAAGATTAAATTTGGTTACAGTCTCACGGGCAAAGTTAATTGGCATCAGAATAACATCAGTCACACTAATACCCATTTTCTTAAACAATTCAAGAATATCCATATTTTTCCCCTCCTTAAAATTGATAGTTCCTATAAGTCTTATAGGACATAATAGCACACATTGAAATAAATGTCAACAAAAATCAAGCAATTCTAATTATGACATTTTTACCGCATAAACACATAACAACTCACCACGGAGACACGGAGACACAGAGGAAAATCGAAGGACAAATCTCTTATTTGAATGTGGCTGAACGCAGATTTTTGGAAATTTGAAGCATTATTCTGTGAATTTATAAAAATTTGCATTCCGTCAGCTTGTTTTTTTAAGTTATTCTCCGTGCCTCCGTGTCTCTGTGGTGAAT
>MNYI01000043.1 GCA_001873945.1 Candidatus Desantisbacteria bacterium CG2_30_40_21 | reverse complement strand
GGGAATGACAGCCTTCATGCCCCTGTGAACGGTTACGATTTTTCTTATCCATCCCTTTTCTTTCTTTAATCTGTGCAATCTGTGGGCATATACTCAAGTGGGGCATAAATTGCGTTTTTCGCTGGTCTTAATCAACGATAGCTGTGTTGTTCAGGTTCGCAATAGCACACTATTGCTCACCTTCACGCCTTGCTCTCCTTGATTAATTCTCACCGAAAAAATCGCAATTTATGCCCCACTTGAGTATATCTCTCTTTCTTACACTTTCTATTGTTCCACCGGTTCTGTTGCCCAGCCAGGGATAGCAAATTCAGCACCACCAATATGAAGCAATGGTTTTGCCGAGATGGCAAGATACTTATCATCCTTCCACCATTCATCCCTTACCTCAGCATGCAGAACATGTCCAACCACCATAACATGATCACCTATCTCTTTCTCAAACTCACATCTGCATTCAAACCAGCCAAGACATTCACCAATCCTTGGGATAGAGACTTTCCTTGCCTTTTCCTCGGTTAAGCCTGTTTCTTTAATCTCCGATACCCCTTGAGGATACGGCTTGGCACACTGCCACACCTGATCAATTATCCCTTCAGATGGGATATTGATGATAAATTCTTTTGTTTGTCTTATATTAAATAGGGTATGATGCTTAGGGGCTGAAGCAAAGCCAATCATAGCCGGTTGGCAGGAAATAGGCATAACAAAGGAATATGGGGCAGCGTTTGATTTCCCTTGAGCATCTATAGTTGAGATCAAGACTACTGTCCTTGGGCTGAGAATTTTGTACCAATTCTTTAATTCTAATTCCACCTTTTGCCTCCCTGTGTAGGGGGCAGATATTGTACCTGCCCTTTATTCGCAAGGGTTTGCCTCTACTGCCCCTTCCTGCTTGCCATCAACCTATCAACTCATCAACCCATCAACCTATTCGCAAGGTTACTGTCCCTTCCCGCCTGCTATCAACCCTTCAAATTTATCCTTAAACATATCACCAAGGGTCATACCGGTACCTTGATTCTGGCTTTTCATGTAATCCTTAGTCGCATTCTTTTCTGCTGCATCCATGACCTGTCGAATACTTAAGACTATCCTTCGCCTGGAAAAATCAACATCTATAACCTTAGCCGTTATATTTTGTCTTTCAGATAATACCTCAGATGGTGAGCTTATTCTTTTTGTAGATATTTCACTGATAGGCAATATCCCTTCCACACCATCCTCTAAGTAGATAAAAGCAACAGTTCTGGAAACACCCACAACATTTCCAGAAACCATATCCCCGATATTATATCTTTCAGCAGCAGTCTTCCATGGATCAATTGTTGCCTGTTTGATACTCAGAGATACCTTTTGTGTATCTTTATTAACCCGTATCACCACGACCTTAACCATATCACCCTGTTTTAGCACATCTCCTGGATGCTTGATTCTTGTCCATGATATTTCTGACAGATGTGCCAGTCCATCTATCCCACCAAGGTCAATAAAGGCTCCAAAGCTTGTTATCTTAGAAACCACGCCATCACACACCATGCCTTCAACAAAGGAATCAAAAAACATCTTTTTTTTCTGATCATACTCTTCCTCTAAGACCTGTCTTTGAGAAAGGACAAGATTATTCCCCTGTCTATTTATCTCTATTATCCTTACCCTTAATGTCTTTCCCAGATAACTATTCAAGTTCGCCGGTCGCGAGATATCAATCTGAGAAAATGGTACAAATCCACGGATGTCAAGATCAACAATCAATCCACCCTTAGTGCTATCTACTACCTTGCAAGAAAGTATCTCACCAGTCTCATACGATTTTATCATTTTTTCCCATGCATCTTCCATATCAGCCTGTTTCTTAGAAAGAATGGGGTTGCCTTCCTTCCCTTCGACCTCCAGAATACAAACCTTGATAGTATCCCCTACACTTACCACCTCTTCAGGGGAAGAAAAGGCTCTGTTTGATAACTCATCTAATGGGATTATCCCTTCTGACTTACACCCCTGGATAGAAACCAGAATCCCTTCTGTGTCAATCTTTTCCACTACTCCGGGGATAATCATTCCTTCCTTAATTTCCTGAATCTCATACGACTGGTCAATGGTCTGATTTTCTACAGACTCCACAACTTCTTGTGGTTCAGCTACTTCCATTATTTCCATCACCCTGTCCCTCTCCTCAAAGGGAAGAGGGGGTAATGGGATACAGGCACATTCCTCTTCTTTTTTTTGAATTTTTTCATGCGGTGCAATCTCTTCTTTTGTCCTTTCAATAGCACGATCAATCATTTCTTGTGATATTAGACTCATTGTTCTACCTCTTTGTTCATCTTCCTCATCTTAGTCGTCAAGAAAAAATAACTTGCAGAAGTCGTGCCACCGATCCATCTTGACTGGCTTCGTTGTTCGTCGCTTACGAACAGTCTGACTTGCCAGACTTACCAGCCAAGCGTCTTGAGTGACTCTTGGTGTACAGCTTATTTTTTCTTGACTCCTTAAATCCCAGCCTGATTCCTTGCGGCCATGATTGTATTTGCCATCAACATGGTTATAGTCATTGGTCCAACGCCGCCAGGAACAGGGGTAATGGCTGAAGCCTTCTGTGAAACATTAACAAAATCAACATCACCTACTAACCCCTCAGGCAATCTGTTGACACCAACATCAATAACAACCACGCCCTCTTTAACCATATCAGCAGTAACAAATTTTGGTTTTCCAATAGCTGCTATAATAATGTCAGCCCTCTGGCAAACCTCTTTCAAATTCTTTGTCCTGCTATGGCAGACAGTAACCGTGGCATCAGCAGCCAATAAAAGCAGGGCAATAGGCTTACCCACAATATTACTTCGTCCAACAACAACAACATCTGCACCCCTTACAGGGACATCGTATCTTTTTAACAATTCCATAATCCCATACGGGGTACAGGGAAGGAACAGCCCCTTATCCACCATATCAGAAAAGGATTTTTCCGTAAAAAACTTTCCCACATTAAACGGATGGAATCCATCCACATCCTTTTGCGGAGAGATAGCATCCAGAACTTTAACCGAATTAATATGCTCTGGTAAGGGAAGCTGCACTAGAATACCGTTGATCTTCGGGTTATTATTCAATCCCTCAATAATGGATAAAAGCTCTGCCTCTGTGGTTGTTGCTGAAAGGGTTTGATGTTTTGGCAATATGCCAAGCCTCTCACAAGCCTTTTGCTTTTGACCAATATAAACCTGAGAAGCAGGGTCTTCGCCAACAAGAAGTGTAGCCAAGCATGGCTTGACACCCTTCTCCCTTAATTCCGTAACCTTTACGGCCAACTCATCCTGTATCAGCCCTGCCACTTCTTTACCATTGATTATCGTTACTGCCATATTCTAATTCCTCCTTATATTTTAGGAACGAGTTCATTTTTAACCGTTCCTTGAATCTTCCCCTAAAATTCCCCATCAAATTAACTTTTCTATATCTGCTACTTTAACTACCTCTTTTGCTCTTTTAGTCATTTCATTATCAAAACTTACAAGAGAAGCATTATATTCTTTTGCTGTTTGGATAATCAAGGCATCCATTCCACGAACCCCTATTTTTGCAGCAATCTCAGCCGCATCTTCAGCCAGAATGTCTCCAATTTCAACAAAATTCAAAGAACCTATGTTCAAAAAATCACTCTTAACCCTCATGGCTAAAGCCATATCATTTGTTCGCCTTCTGATTGCTGCAACTACCTCAATCAGCACAGAATATGGTTCAATGGCAATATATTCGGCATCTTTGATTTTTCTAAAGAGAGAAAGAGATTCTTTGTGTTTCTCTTCGTCCTTTCGCAGAGCAGACACAAAGACAGAACTATCAACTGTCAAATTCATCTTTTACCACTTCTCCCTTTGAGCTTGAATTTCATTAACTGCCGAAGGACCTCTCCACAACTTAGTAATTTCATCACTTAATAACATTAAATCATTCCACGCCGTTTCAGTCCCTTTTTCTTTTTTAGTCCTTTTAGGAACTAATTTAATTGAAGACCCTTTCTCAACCTTTACCCCTAACTCATCTCCTGCTTTTAATGAAACAATATTCCGTATATTTATTGGAATCAAAATGCTATAATCTTTAGCCACTTGTACGGTCTGCATTTATAATCCTCCTCGTATAATATAAGATCTACTTACTCATCTTTTTTCGATATACTGTACACCTTCAATGCTCTTAAAATCAGAATCTTGTGTCCACAATGTAGCATTGTATACGCGTGCTGTAGCTAATATAATACTATCAGCCATTGGTAATTTCAATTCAACAGAAATTTTGGCTGCACTGATAGCAATCATCGGGTTCAAATCCACCACCAATCCTTGTTTCATAATTGCAATGGATTGAATCGCGTCGTTCTCATCACATTGCTGGAACACACGCTTAAATACCTCATAAATGTTAATTGAGGAAATAATCAAATTAGATATGTTTTCAATTACGGGTGTAAAAAAATTTGCGTTTGGACCATCAGCGAAATACTCAAGCCATCCAGAAGAATCAACGATATTCATATGCGGTCTGCCTCCCGATCTACGGTTGTATCAATACCTTTGAGAAAACCACGCATTTTCTTGACTGCCGTTAGAGGAATCAGTTCAATGCGATTTTCGTATCGAATGACCTGAATTTTTTGTCCTGGACGAACACCGAGCGATTCACGAATTATGCGAGGAATCACAACTTGGAACTTTGGCGAAACTGTTAATGTTTCCATATAACCTCCTTAATTGTTCTTAAAGTCTAACGATTGAGCTGTAGGCGGTCGGCTGCAACGAGTTGTTAGACATTTAATAGAATCATAATGAGAATTGCTGCCCCCATAACACCTTTTGCATTAAAAATCCACCTGCACAATCCCCTTATAAGCAACAATATTATAAGCATCTATATCTGTACTACTCTCAAGGCTAATCTTTGCTGGTTGCTTAATCTCTGCCTGCAAAACCATTTCGCCCTTATTTGTTCTTTCATTTTTACTTAGTTCTGCCATCATATCCTGCATGGGCACACCTGCCTTTTGATAATAACACATGCCCATACCCATTAGGACATCCTGACAATTAGGGTCTATTTTAAGCACTCGGCTGTATAATTCTATGGCAAGATCATATTTGGCTGCACGACAGTATTTATCTGCAAAATTCAGATATAATCGTTTTGGATTGTCTAAAAGGGAAAGCAGATCAGATGCCTCAATATACTCTTGTTCATATTTTAATGCCAGATTAAGATACGCTCTTGCCTTTTTTAAGTCCCCATAAGTAGCATGAATCACACCCAATCCAAAATAAACGCGGCTGTTTTTATTATCCTGTTTTAACGCCTTTTCATATTCATGAATTGATTCCTGCAGAAGCCCCTTGTCATAATAAACCGCACCAAGATTGGTACGAACCTCTGTGTCAAGAGGCGCTAATTCCAATGCCTTTTGATATTGAGCTTGTGCCAGATCTAATGAATTGCTTGCATAATATGCTACCCCAAGATTATTATAAACCTTAGGGTTTGTTGGGTTAGCATTGATTGCCTTCTGGTATTCTTCAATAGCCTTATCAGTTTTTCCCATGGTATAATAGATAATACCAAGGATATTTCGTGTCTGCTCATTATTTGGCTCTACCTTGATTACTGCGGTATACATACCCACAGCATCATCAAGCATTCCATTTCGATAATAGGCAAACCCCAATCTTTTCTTTGCCTCAATCATATTAGGGTCTAATTTCAATGTCTCCTTAAAATAATAGATAGCTGCTCCAACATCATTTTTCGTATAAGCCTTAATCCCCAGACTCAGAAAATTCTTCGCCAGAAACCTGTCTTCACCTGCTGCCTGAGCATTTCCCACAAACAAGCAGCTCATAAATCCCAAAACCACCAATAATTTTATCATCCTTAACATAGTAAACTTCCCTCCCTTTTTTATTACAGGCACAATCTCTGCCTGATTTATGTATATAAACACAACAAGAGCTATAAGACAGAATTAACCTGTAAAAAAATGGTAGGAACATATTCTTTTTTTACAGGTTATTCTTTGCCTTGTACTCCTCCGTGATATAACGATTAAGATGATTTGCCAGCGCCCTTGCCAATCAGTTTCAGTGATTTGTTATCCGATTTCTTTTATTGACAGTGCCTTACAAATCTTTCGCACTAATTTATTTGGTATTTCTATATGCCTTGGTACAGCTTCAACATGCCCTGTAAGTGGATTACACCACAAAGAATGAGAAGCATCTTCACGCTTGAGATAGCAACTATTTTGATTCAAATGCATTATTAGCTCCTTCCTTTTCATCCAACTGCTACCAATTCTGATACTGCATCTGTATGGATTCCACACAAAAAATCTTGACGCCGATCTTCCAGCATCAATTCAATTGCTTCGCCCAAGTTTTTCAAACATTCTTTTTTTGTTTTTCCTTGACCATTAGCACCTGATATTTCGGCACAATAGGCAATATACCAGTTTTCATCTTTTTCAATTATTGCTGTAAATTCATTATGCATGATAAGCCTCCTCGTTTTAAGATAGGTTGTCAGACAGGAATGTCTGACCTACCATCCCTATTCCAACGCCCTCTTAAAATCCTCCACCATATCCACTGGTGTTGGATCAATCCCATATTCAAGTGCCAGATAATACGATACAAACTCAAAGAAATAGATGGTACTGAATATCTTGCCAAGCACGGTATCCCCTTGCATCGGGATAATACTCACGGGCAGATCCTTCTGCCTCATATAGTTGCTGAATATCTGTATCCTTTTCTTGATCCTTTCATGCCCGGCTGGGTCATCAAGGATAATAAAGTGATAGTTGCCCTTGATAAGAGTAAACCCAACCATCTCATTATGGTTTAACTCCGGAAATGAATTGTAGAATGCTTGCACCTTTGAGTTTTCATTAAATTTTATCTTTACAATCATAGCCAACGACTTTTCATAGAAATCATGGGCATAAACAATTGGTATACGGTCTACTAATTGCTTTGCCAACTGTTTTGCCTCTTCCTCAAACTCGCATTTAGCCAAAAAATTACCGACCTCGATCAAATCCGTCTTTTTGTCTGAAATCACCCCTGAGTTTGAAAGCACACCAATGAATATGCCGATAAAATATCCGGTGGCAGCCCTTGGTTGAAATGTAGGGAATTCCTTGACTATTTTTGCGATTGGCAGATTATGTTTCCTGCTTAATTCCTCAAGCCTTCCGCCAGCCGTAACAATCACTATCTTTGCCTTTTTCTCCATAGCATTATACAAGGCAGATATAGTCTCCTCTGTATTGCCTGAAAAGGAAGAGATAAACACCAGTGTGTTTTCATCAATCATTGTGGTAATGGAGTAGCCTCGGCAAACCTCCACAGATATATTTGTCCCAGCCAGATATGCCTTCAAAATATCACCCGGAAAGGCACTCCCACCCATGCCAGCCACCACAACCTTATCTATCCTTCCCTCAACCCTTACCCCTGCAGCAAACTTCAGGGATTTCTCAAACTGACCCGGAAAATTCCTGATTGATTCAAGCATATTTGATTTGTCTAATAACATGATAATTCCTCCATTTGTTTATATCTCCAATATATTCCCAAACCTTTCCATCATTGTTTTATTAAGGACATCCCAAATCTCATTTGATGAGGTTTCCTGCATGATCTCGTTGGCAAAAGCCTTTGCTTCATCCAATCGTGTTGCACGGATTATCTTTTTAATCTTTGAAATAGAGCTACCGGACATACTGAACTCATCCAGCCCCAATCCCAATAAAAGAACAGTATAAAGAGGCTCCCCAGCCATTTCACCACACATCCCAATCCATTTCCCTTCTTTATGAGCAGCATCTATGGTCATCTTGATTAAACGGAGAACTGCTGGATGAAATGGTTTATATAAATGTGCCACCTCTTCATTTATTCGATCAATAGCCAATGTATATTGGATTAAATCATTGGTACCAATGCTGAAAAAATCAACCTCACTGGCCAATCTATCTGCAATTAAAGCTGCAGAAGGGGTTTCAATCATCACACCAATCTGAATGTGGCGATCAAAAGGAATATTTTCCTCATCTAACTCTCTTTTAGCAGCAAGCAAACAAGATTTTGCCTGCTGGAGCTCTGCAATCTCTGTTATAAGAGGAAACATCATCTGAGCCTTTCCATAAATACTTGCCCTGAGAATCGCTCGCAACTGTACCTTAAATATATCAGGGTGCCTGAGACAGAGCCTGATAGCACGAAGACCAAGAAATGGATTCACCTCCAGAGGTAGTTCTATAGAGGTACAAAACTTATCACCACCCAAATCAATGGTTCTAATTACCACCGGACATGGATAAAGATTGAGCAAAACGGCTTTATATTCATTAAATTGTTCCTCCTCTGAGGGTAGGTCTTCTCTGTCAAGATAAAGATATTCTGTTCTATATAATCCAATCCCTTCTGCCCCTTCTCTTTTAACTACCTCAATCTCTTCTGATTTCCCAATATTTGCTGAAAGCAGAACCCTGAATCCATCCTCAGTTTGTGCCGGTAGATCCCGCAGCCAGGTCAATCCTTCCTTAAAGGCACAGTATTCATCCTGCCGATGGGAATATTCGTTAAGTGTCTCCTTGTCAGGGTTAATAATAACCACGCCATGACTGCCATCAATAATAATGGTATCATTATTTCTCAAACGAAAGGTTATGTCTTTAAGCCCAACCACAGCCGGAATTTCTAATGCCCTGGCCATAATAGCAGCATGGGATGTCTTCCCGCCTATCTCTGTTACAAAACCAATCACCTTGCCATCATGCATATGGGCTGTATCTGAGGGTGATAATTCATGGGCAACAAGGATAACCTCTTCGGTTAAATCCTCCACATTCATCCTGACGACACCTATGATATTGTGAAGAATTCTGCGACCAATATCAAAAACATCCACAGCCCTTTCACGGAGATACTCATCATCCATAGCAGAAAAGCTATTTGCTATATTCTGGAGTACACACTCCAGAGCATATTCAGCACATACCTTTTCCTCCCGTATCTTTTGAGCTACATCAAGAACCAGAAGGGGATCCTCTAATACCATGAGATGGGCAGAAAATATCTTGGCAATGTCCACTCCCATACTCTTTTGAACCTTTTCCTCTATTTTTTTTATCTCTTCCTTGGTTTTTAGAACTGCCTCCTTAAAATGATATACCTCAATCTCTATCTGAATAGATGCAATTTCTTTTTTCTCAACCCTATAACTGCCTATATCAAAGAGAAATGCCTTGCCAATAACAATCCCTGGAGAGGCATGAATTCCATTCAGAGTTATCATTCTTCCTCCCCAAACTTATTATTGACCAACTCAATAAGGGCATCCATAGCTACCCTTGCATCCTTGCCAATAGCACGGATAATAATCTTGTTGCCCGGAGAAACAGCCATACATAAAACGCCGAGAATACTCTTCCCATTGACAAAATCATTATCACCATTTCTTCCTATCTTTATCTCAGATGAAAATCTGGCAGCAGTATGCACGAAAACACTGGCTGCACGAGCATGTAAGCCGAACTTATTTTGAATAAGTACTGATTCTGTTATATGTTCCATCTTTTTTCCTATTTATTTAATATGACTTATATGGTAGTGTCATGTCAATCTTAATATGTCGCACTAACTGTGGTCAGGTTGTTTAAGCTGAAGGCTGAAGACAGCCTATCTTCCCCTTCCGTCTTTCCCCTTCAGCCTATATGCCACGACAGTAGTTACCAAACATACGCCTGCACAACCGAGATAATAACAACCAACATCATAACCTTTGATATTGAGATTCGTCTGAGTGTTACTGCCACCCAGATTACTATTACTCCGGATAAAAGGTATGAGATTAAATTTCCATGACCACCCAGAGCACCAAGCATTTGAGATGATGAAAACACCCCAAAACAAGCCAATATCGTCAGGCTGATAGCCTGAATCCACCAGATTATTCTCCCAATTACAGGCTTAACCCTAAGAATAACCTCAATTATGCCCTCTTGTTTTTCATAACCCAATCGCAACCCATACCATCTAACTATCACAGGAATTAGATTATACACGATTAGAAAAACAGCTATTCCTGCACCAATCAGCCATGTCAACTTCAAAATAATCCCTGAAGCAACAATTACTATCCCCACCAAAGAGATGAATGGTCTCCATGTACCCCAGAAAAATGTATCCCCCAAGGCAGCAAGAGATCTGGCTGTTATCTCCTTTAAGTGAGAAATATCCTCAAGTAGTGGCAAACCTATGTGTCTGTCCAGTATTTTACCATCTTGCGAGGAAGCAAATTTCTCCTCTTTAGCAGCAATTAGCCCAATAATAAGATTAGCCATATATGGTTGAGTATTAAAATGCTCAAAATTTCGCAACAATGCCTTTTTTTGCTCTTCTACATCAGGAAACAACCTTTTTATAACAGGCAACATGGCTGTGGCAAAACCTGTATTTTGCATCTTGTCAAAGTTCAAGACGCATTGGATAAATAATGACCTCCAAAATATCTGCCACAAAATAGAGTTATTCACAACATGCTCCTTATCCCTCTCTTCTCATGAGAGAGGGATGGGGTGGACACGCAGCGGGCAGACACATAGGTCTGTCCCTACGACACGATGGTGAAGTCCCTACAATCTGCTTATTATCACTGCCCCAACCACCCACATGGCACCAAAATAAAATATCGTTTTCTTTGTTACAAACGACTCAAGGGCAATACCCATACATACCAATAAAAACAGCCACAAGGCAGACCTGAGTGCAGATAATACCTCCTGCGGGAAACACTTAATTATTGCCGGCAATAAAGTAATCCCTGTCAGAATTAATGCTGCACAAAGCAAGGTATTAACAAGAATCGATACCCCAATAGCCTGTAGATTAAGCCTGTTGATGACACTTAATTCGCCTTTTTCTACAAAAGGCTCTGCCTTCTTAACCAATTTAGCATTTAAGGCTCTGAGCCATGTATCTGTCCTTCCACCAACATATCCACAACATACACCATAAACAAGCCCGGTAGTTATCAAATATGGCTCTATTTGTACCCCTAAAGAGAGATAGCAAACAACTACTGTAGCTACAGATGAGCTAATCGTTGCATTTGGTGGCACTGAAGAGCCAAGTGGGAGAAGGCTAATCCAGAAAAATTCCAACAATACCCCGATAATTACCCCAACCTTAGCCCCGATAACAACATCCCCATTCAATAAGCCAATCACTGCTCCAATTAATGGTGAAATAACTATCGGTCTGGAGATCATGGTCTGGGCTATGGCGGTGGTATCCAGATTTATTAAACTATAGAAAATAGAGCCAACAAGAGTAGATAATAGCATTAGACTGCTCCAAAGTATTTATCGGCATTGCTTGAATTCCTCAATTATTCTACAAATAGCACTGTATATTGTAACAATTACCGCAAGAGCAAGATAAATTCTATATCGTTCAAAATCAATTTCTGGTTTTCCAAAAAGCGAAAACAAGAACAAAATAATTTCAAATGGTAATATCGCACTTATAATAAATATTTCGTAACTACTCAGGTAAAGTAATTTGCCACAGAGACACAAAGAAACAAGGGTGCACAATAACTATTATAGCTACATTGGACGGAAAAGAAAACAACGAAATACGCGAAAGGCACGAAAAGCAAGGGAAATAAAGACAGAATTTTTTCGTGTTTTTTGTGTTTTTCGTTGTTATCTCTTGATAGCTGAGTAGTTACAATATTTATTTATTATGGCAAGAATGGCAAGAATTATCGTACCAAACATACCGCATCATCTTA
>MNYI01000124.1 GCA_001873945.1 Candidatus Desantisbacteria bacterium CG2_30_40_21 | reverse complement strand
AACTAAAGCAACCCCAATGCGGGCACAGACTAATTGGAGGTATTGAGAAGAAAAGACCGAGCCATTATCACAATAGAAGAGTTTTGGAAGACCATAAGTAAGGAAAGCATTTTTGAGAATAACCTGAAGTGCAGATGAATTTTCGCAAGAAGACCAGTTAGCACCGATTTGAGAAAATCGCAGGTTAATAATATCATCCTGTCCCATAGGGGCAATAACCTCTGTGGTTTGTGGCAGCAATTCTCATTATGGATTTTCAGATTCACCACAGAGACACGGAGGCACGGAGAATAATTTAAAAAACAAGCTGACGGAATGCAAATTTTCAAAAATTTGAAGTATTGTTCTGTGAATTTATGAAAATTTACATTCCATCAACCTGCTCGAGTTAACCATTTCTGATCAAAAAAATAAAAAACGGCTCAAGGAATTAACCCGTGTTCATGGGGTTCTGGCTGACTATTTTGCTTTTGATAAGGAATATGGCTCTATAGATCAATTATGGCAAAATTATTCGACAGGCTGTTACGAAATAGGAAACTGACACAAAGGGTATACGATATATTGTGTCCGTCTCATCAATAGCAACTATATACAGTAGGGTGTTGCCTCTGATTTTTAGTTCCGTAACAGCCTGTCGAAAATCACAAGCAAGAATCGTGCCGAACAGTATTGGTGCTGTCCCAATGCTGTTCGGAATGAATTTTATTAATACTAAAATGCTATAATTTGTCCATATTCAGCCCCATCGGGGCGAAATATTTATAGAACATGAGGACAAATAAATTCAGGTAAGCTCCGTAGGAGTGATATATTCTTAATATGTCACCCCTCTGGGGTTTAATCGGTGAGGTGAACATATGGCTATAAACATATTACCCCTACGGGGTTAAGATAATCGTACAGAATAGTTCAAATCATTCCGAACAGTATTGCCTTACCCCCCCCTTTCTAAGAGGAAATTATCATCAGTTCATATCAACGAACCCGCAAGGACATTCCTCAGCACACTTCTTACAACCCTGACAGGTTTCCAGATGAAACTCGTAATGCTGCCCCTTGGGTAGTTTTTTAACCGCATTATCTGAACAATAGCTGTAGCAGTTATCGCAATCAAAACACTGTCCACAGCTCATACATCTTTTTGTTTCCTCAATAACCTGCTCATGGCTTATGGTCAAGGCTACTTCGTCAAAATTACTCACTCGTTCCTCAATTGTCAAGCCTGTTGCCTCAACTCGTGGCAGGGTAGCATAATAATTAAGGTTCATCTTGTCATGTCTGATAACCGTTACTGGTTGAGTCTTTTCTGTTGTCTCTTGTGGTTTTAGAAAAACATCAATTGCCTCAGCTGCCTTTCGACCAAGTCCAATTGCTTCGGTTACTAATCCAAGCTGATTAGTCACATCACCACCAGCAAAGACACCAGTAGCCGTGGTTTGACACCTGTCATCCACAGTGATCCATCCCTTTTCATTCTTTAATTCTTCAAGCCCGGTAAATACAGGTGACTGACTAATGGATGGAATAATCATTGTCGCATCTATAACAAACTCAGAACCAGAAACAGGTTGAGGCGTTGCCCTGCCACTTGAATCCGGTGCCCCAAGCTCCATACGGATACACTTTATACCGGTTGCCAAATTATTACTATCCTTAATTATCTCTATTGGTGCAGACAGTAACTCAAACACAATCCCTTCTTCTTCAGCAGATACAATCTCATGTTCAATAGCCGGCATCTCTTTCTTTGTCCTGCGGTAGAGAATAGTTACGGCTGCCCCCAATCTTTTAGATACCCTGGCAGCATCTATGGCACTATTACCACCGCCAATAACAACAACCTTATTCCCAATAGCAACCTTTTCACCCTTATTTACCTTATGGAGATATTCTGCACCGGTTAATACATTAATCGCATCTTCCCCGGGTATATTAAGATTTAAGCCCTTATGTGCCCCAATGGCAACATATACTGCAGCATACCACTTCTTCATATCATCAAGCAATATATCCTTGCCAACTTGAACATTACACTTAATCTCAACCCCAAGCTCACAGATAGTATTAATCTCTGCATCAAGAATATCATCTGGAAGACGATAAACAGGGATGCCATACCTGAGCATCCCGCCTGGTTTATCAAATGACTCAAACATCGTAACCCCATAGCCTCGTCTTGCCAATTGATAGGCACATGAAAGCCCTGACGGTCCGGAGCCAATCACAGCTACCTTTTCTATATAAGATGCCTCATTTATTCTCTTAAGAGGCAGCTTATTCTTAATCCCATAATCACCGATAAATCTTTCCACGCTATTAATAGATACAGGATTATCCTTTGCTTTTCGATTACATTCATTCTCACATGGATGCGGACAAACCCTGCCACAAACCGCAGGCAAAGGGTTTTTATCTGTAAGAATATACCATGCCTCTTTTAATGACTCTTCATTCGATCGTTTATAGTCCTTAGACTGGCTGATATATGTCAAATATCCCCTTATATCCGTTCCAGCCGGACAGGTAAAGGTACATGGCGGTATCTTTGACACATACCTTGGTCTCAATAAAGAAGTCTCTCTACTGCCTCGTCTCCCCATGCGAATGCCTAATTTTCTTTTTCTTTTCTTAAGTATTATTGCCATAATTTACTCCTTCCAAATAAAATGCGGAACATTGTTAACAGACAAGAATGTCCGTTCTACTTCCGCATTTCCTCACTATGGTTAACAGACAGGAATGTCTGTTCTACTACTTCCGCATTTCCTTACTCAGGTTCGGCACCTTCTTTATGCGGCAGTTCAATATATGTCCCACCAAAGTAGGTATAAACACACCTTTCAGAATCCATCAAGCATCTTATTGCCTCTTTACCCTGCTCCTTATCCACCTCATCACCATACTTACTAATCATTTCCTTAACTATATCACTGGCTTTGAGCTTTTTCTTGCCAGCATACTCTGTTACTAATTCATACATGGCATCTGCCAATTCTTCAACCGATACTGCCATTTTTTTACCCCCTTTCATCTAAATAGGGGCGAACAAGCCGTTCGCCCCTACTTTCATTAAAACTTCATCTGTGTTGTCCTTCGATAGGTTAAGCCTGCATGCTTAAAGTCATCAATATGCTCCTTAGTAAACTCAAACCCAGTTAACTCAAAGAACCTTGGCCAGCCTATCCGTTCAATCCATTCACCAACCCGTTCGTACTTTTGTGCATCCTGAGCATAAAGTGTTACAATCTTCTTTACTGCGCAAGTTACCTCTGTCCATCTTGGCGGATTATTAGGGAGATACGGAATAGCCAATTTAGTAAATGTTGGCTGCGTTCTGGCATTAGAGACCTTGCCACCAACCCAGATAGATACCCCATCGTTTAATGGGTCAGCAATAGGCATTGCCGGACAGACTGAAAAACAATTACCGCAGAACATACATCTATCCTCATCAATCGTAACAGATGGTTTACCATCAACATAGGTTGGCCTGATAGCTGCTGTTGGGCATGATGCCACTGTTGATGGGATCTCACACATATTTTTGAGATTTTTATGCTCTATCTTTGGTGGTCGTCTATGCACACCCAGTATAGCAATATCTGAGCAATGAACCGCACCACACATATTCAAACAACAAGCAACAGCAATCTTTACCTTATGCGGCAGGGTCATTTCTGTAAAATATTCAAACAAATCATCCATAATCACCTTTACCAACCCTGATGCATCTGTGGCTGATGAATGACAATGAACCCACCCTTGCGTATGGACAATATTAGATATAGTATTCTTTGTCCCTCCAACAGGGATATTATTTTGTTTCAGCTCATTGATCAATGGGTCAATGTTTGCCTCATTATCAAGCATAAACTCAACATTATTTCGGCTGGTAAATCTCAGGTAGCCACCACTATACTTATCAGCCAGATCACAAAACAGCAGAATCGTGGTGCTGCTCAACAACCTCGGTGATGCTGCCCGAACACTAAATATCTTTGCCCCTGTCTCTGAAACATGCACAAGGACACCTGCTTTTACTACCTCATGATACTTCCATTTCCCATAATTTTCCTTAATAATTGGATGCAAAAACTTTTCATAATGCGGCGGTCCAATATCTGTCTTTCTTTTTACGGCTGGTGCTGCCATATTATTACCTCCTGTATAATGTAACGCAGGCATTCTTGCCTGTGTAGCTTAAAGTAGAACAGACATTCCTGTCTGTTTACCTCATCTGTTTATCTCATCTGTTTATCTCAAGACAGGCAGGAATGCCTGTCCTACTCTTCCTCCAGATATTCCTCATAGAAGATATATGGATTATCCCTTGGCTGCATGACCATCTGTGGTATTGGCTTAAGCCCTATCTGCTCAACAAAATTTCCAAGCCCAACCCGCTGAATACATTCACCAATCCTTTCCCTTGCCACCCCATTCTCATCCCAGAACTCCCATATGGCAGCAAGCAGATCCTTAAGCTCCTGATATGGTGGTTTCATCTCCATGAATGGAACTAACACTGAGGCAAGCTGTGCACCCTCAACAATCGGTGCCTTAGCACCAATAAGCAGGGTTGCACCCTTTTCCTTGCCTGGTCTAAGTGCCTTGGGCATGACATTGATACAGTGCATACACCTGACACAATTTTTGTTATCAATCTCTAATTCCTTCCCATCCCATGATATACACTTAGACGGACATTTATTAACTACGAATTTCTGGATATTAAAGTTTGCATCTGCTACATATTCCTTGACTGCCTCTCCATCCATTTGGATAGCATCCTTCCATGTGCCGATAATAGAAAAATCAGATCTGGCAATGGAAGCAACGCAATCATTTGGACAACCAGCCATCTTAAATTTCCACTTATAGGGGAAGAATGGCCTATGCAACTCATCCTGATAGGACATGGTCAGATCATAAGTAAGTGACAGGGTATCATAACAGGCAAACTCACACCTTGCAGGACCAACACAACAGCTCGGTGTGCGGACATCAGAACCTGAACCGCCCAGATCCCAGCCTTTCTCCGACAATTCAGTAAATATATCTTCTAATTCACTTGTCTTTGTCCCAAGAAAGACCGTATCACCGGTAGATCCATGAAAATTGGTCAGGCATGATCCATGTTTTTCCCATATAGCCATCAACTCCCTTAAGGCATCAGCCGTATAAAACCAACCTGACGGCTGATTAACACGAACCGTATGGAAATGAGCAACCTCAGGGAATTTATCTGACGCATCAGAATAACGGCCGATAATTCCACCGCCATATCCCTTTACACCAACAATTCCGCCATGTTTCCAGTGTGTTCTCTTTTCCTTATAGGAAAGCTCCAATTGTTCCAATAGCCCCTGTGCCATTGGACTTTTCTCCGCCGCTTTTTTTATCTCTGTAACAAAACTCGGCCATGGACCCTTCTCTAATTCATCCAAAATAGGGCTTTTTGAATCAGACATAATATCTCTCCTTTCTTTTAATATTTTTAGCCACGAATTATCTTCCGGCTACGGGAAAATGGGGACAGCGCCCTATTTTCCCGAATTACAGCTCATGCTCCAGATGCCTTGCCTCAGTTGGAAGCAGAGCAAACAGCTTTAAGCCAATGATATACAGGATGGCAACAATAGACAATATTCCCAACCCTTGAGCAATCTCAGGCAGACTAACCTGATACCATGTAATCTGACCATCCATAAAACTACTGGTCATCTCCATATCCGGAAAAAGATTGAGTGGAAATATCTGACCCGGCAGGACAAAAATCAATCTTTCACAAAAAACACCAATTACTACCAATAATGAGGCAAACGAAATCCAAGGGATCGAGTTTTTGGTAATAGGATTAAACAGGATAATGGCTGGAACAATAGAGCCAAGCAGTATCAAACCAACCCAAAAGATATAGGTGTAAAGATTCCCACCAAATAAAACAAATCTTGTCGGCTCACAAGTTGATGGGGTATACAACCGGACAATATATTCAACAATCACAAAATATAAAACTACCATAATAAACGAACCCAATAACTTAGCCAGTCCTGTAATTAATCGATTATCAAGGAACCTCCCGGTTGCCTTAAATGTAGACACAATAATAAGAATCATCAAGGCAGTACCTGATGAAAGGGCTGCGACTACAAAGGTTGGTGAGGCAAGTGGTGAATGGTACAACTCACGGGCATTGATAAACCCAAAAATAGCACCAGTTCCGCTATGCACCCCAACCGCCCAACAAACAGCCAATATACCCATAGGCTTTATCCATCCATCCCTGCCGGTAAACATTGCCCAGAGATACACAATACAGATAAAAATATAGCTTGAATACAAGAAACCATTCCATGAAAAGATAGATCGTGGGTTCAGATACAAGAACGGCAGCATAACCCTGTCTGGTCTTCCCCAGTCAAGGACAATAGAAAGCAGGCTGCCCACAAGAAACAGGGCAGCAACAAAGACTGCTATTCGGGCAAACGGCTTGAATTCCTTTTGTCCAAATACAGCTGAAAGGGCGGACAGAACAAGTGAGCCAGCACTCAAACCAATGCAATATATGGCAACAACAATAGGTAGCCCCCATGGTATCTGATTGTTCATGCCAGTAATATAATGCCCCTGACTAAACATGGCATATGTAGCGTATAGCCCAGCAGCAGCCAAGATTGCCAGCACACCTAATAAAAAATACATGCCCAGCGACTTGCCATTTATGGTTGTCCAATATATCTTCATCGTAATTTACCTCACAATCCCAGATAATATACCTTTGCTCCAAGGTGCAAATCCTCACGAACCCGATGCACCTTGCCAGATGAGATTAGCCTTGAAACCTGAGACTCAGGGTCAAACAAATTCCCAAAGCTCATCACGCCTTTTTTGCACGACTCCACACATACAGGCATACGCCCACTATCTATTCGCGTTACGCAAAAATCACATTTCTCCACCACCCCATGCATGGTTTTTGGTACATCAGGGTTAGAAAATCCCTCATTGTGCTTAAACACAAACGACCTTGCCTTATAAGGGCAGGCAATCATGCAATACCTGCACCCAATACACCTATGTTTATCTATCATAACAATCCCATCCTTACGCACAAAGGATGCCTTAACCGGACAGACATGAACGCATGGGGCATTATCACAATGCATACACATCAAGGGAATAGCCTGCTCATGACTATTAGGAAACTTAGATTTTACCCTTGCTATCCTGAGCCAGTAGTTGTTTATCTTTTCATTATCAGGGGAGGTGGCTACATTATTGGCTATTCGACAGGCAGTGGCACACTCACCACATCCGTCACACTTGGTTAAGTCAATAACCAAGCCATATTTAATGGCTGAGGTCGTAGTTTTTCCTGCATATAACAAGCTGCTTGCAGGTGTTACCGCACTCGCTGCTGCTACTATTCCGCCAAGTTTAAGAAAATCCCTTCTCTTCATCTATTCACGCCCCTTACATTCTTTTTTGCCTGTAGGATAATAATGACACTCAAAGCATTCAGGCTTTACCCCAACAAAATGATGGCACCTGTCACAAAATTCATCCCGCTTTTGATGACATGTTTGGCAATTCTTCAGGCTATAATCATTTGTCCTTACCCCATCTCGTACTGCCTTAACCCTTTCCTTTTTAAGGAGATCCATATGGTTTGCCCGCATGTATTCCTTGTCCTTAATGCATTTCCCTGACGATGGAAGGACAATGTCAAGTTTTGACACACCCTTACTCATTCCCCCTCTAATAGCATTAACCACAAATGGGGATAATAACACCACACCAAATATTAACACTACAAATATGGCTATTAACTTATTCATAACCTCACCTTTTATTCCTTTGCCCCCAGCACAATCGCCCGACTCACTAACTGATGCACCCCACCAACCATATCCATTGACAATCCATAGGCAGGAAATATCTTGGTAAACTGTGCCTTGCAGATAGCACAAATAAGAGCAAAGAAGTTTACACCATGCGAATCAATTACCTGCTTAAGTGCCTGCATCCTGGGCATTGCCCCTTTGATACGAATATCCATCATTTCATCGGTTAACAACCCGGCACCACCACCACAACAGAAGGTATTCTCCCGAATAGTTTCCTGCGGCATATCCACAAATTTATTGCAGCATGCCTTAATTATTGACCTGGGTATCTCAAACTGACCACCAGGCATATCACCCATTCGAGTTGCCCGTGCAATATTACAAGAGTCATGATATGTTACCACAAATTCATCATTTGCTTCCTTATCAAGCCTTAGTGCCCCGCGTTTAATCAAATCATAAGTAAACTCACAGATATGTTGCGGTATTGGATACCTCTTGTCAAGGGTATCAAACGGACCAATCAAAGTATTCCAGAAACTATAAGCAATACGATACGCATGCCCACACTCACCAATAACCAACCGCTTTACCTTAAGATCCCGGACAGCCTGGCCAATCCTTGAAGCAACCTTTTGCATTCCATCATAACTACCAATAAACATGCCAAAGTTTCCAGCCTCAGAGGCATATGATGAAAGTGTCCAGCTTATGCCTGCCTGATAAAATACCTTGGCATAGCCCAGAAGCGATTCAATGTGTGGTGAGGCAAAAAAATCAGCCGAAGGCACAACCAACAATACCTCTGCCCCCTCAACATCCATAGGTATTTTCACATCAATGTCCATTATCCCCTTTTCCTCATAGGCTTCCTTCATCTCATCTTCGCAAAAATCAAGGCTGTTCTTGATAGCTTTTGGCTGCATTCCAAGATTGTTGCCAAAATTAAACACCTTGAGTATAATTTCATCCACATACTTTGTGCCCAAACCTATGGAATGCATGATTTCTCTGGCAGCCATAGATATTTCAGCTGTATCAATGCCATAAGGACAGGCAACACAGCATCTGCGACATTGGGAGCAATGATGGAAATAGACATACCATTCTTTTAACACTTCCTCAGTAAAATCCTCAGCCCCGGCCAGATTTCCAAGCAATTTACCAGCTGGGGTAAAATAACGGCGATAGACCTTTCTAAACAACTCCTGCCTGCCAACAGGCGTATTCTTTGGGTCACCTGTGCCAAGGTAGAATTGACATTTATCAGCACATGCCCCACAACGGACACAAATATCAAGATAGAGTTTCAATGATTTATACTTATTCAGCAACTCCCCCATTTTGGCAATCGCCTTTTCCTGCCAGTTTTCAACAAGGCTTGAGGGATAACCCAGCCCTGTCAAGAACTGTTCATTAGCCTTGTGATGTTGACAAGCAAGGGATGCCCCTGGTTGAATCCGGGGTGTCTCTATTTTACCTGTAAGTTTTGGAGCCTCTATCTTTTCCTTTGCCATCTTAAATTATCCTTTTATCCCAGGGATTAATGAGCCTCTTCTCCCTTGGGTTATCAATCTGATTTCTTGTGGGGCTAAAGAATATCCCACAGCCATGCATTAATTTACTAAATGGGAAATATATCAGAAGTATCAGTATCAATGTAAAATGAGTAATAAATATAGGATTTGTTGGTATTGGCTCAGGGCTAAATGAGATTAATCCGAGGATAAATGTTTTAACTGCGAATAGATCAGGTCTGATGAGATATTTCATGGTTATACCGGATAACCCTATGAGAAAAAGCAGGATAAGGACAAAATAATCAGCGAATATGGAAACAAAACGAGTTCTATCAACCCAAACCCTGCGGATAAAAAGATAGACAAGGGGTGCAATAAAAAGCAAGCCAATAAACATACTAATACTCTGGAGAAAGGTTTGAAGAAGCATGATTGGTTCTGGTACTGGTGAGACAAAAAATCTGATATGGCTGGCAAGTACAACCAGAAGGGCAAGATGAAAGGCACATCCGCCAAGCCAGGTAAACTTATTACTCTTGAACAGGCTTTTGAAAAATGCCACTTCAAAAACCATACGGAGAATAACACCAATGGTATTCGTTGGTGCAGGTGTCAATGGTATCTTGAGCGGATTTGGAATAACAGCATATTTCCAAACCTTACACAATATGCCAAAAACAAAGATAATTATAGCAAAATAGGCAAGAAAAATATAACTCGTTGATAACATTTCATCCACCTTTTATGTTCTGCTAAGAATTCATCATGAAGACACAAAGAAAAAAAAGCAGGGAACGATCGCAATCGTTCCCTACCTGATATTACACACAACCCGTTGGCTTCGGCAGCCCAGCAATCTTACACGCTTGTTTAGCAGGACCAGACGGATAAAGCTCATAAAGATATGCGTTATTCCCTTTTTCCGGACCAAACTTATTCTTCATTGCCTTGATCAATATCTTGATCATTGGAGCAATCTTATATTCTTCATAATATTCCCTTAAAAAATTCACGACCTCCCAATGAGCAGGTGTCATCTCAACCTCTTCTGTTGAGGCAATATAATTAGCCACATCCTCAGACCAATCCTCAAGATTTAACAGATACCCATCTTCATCAGCCTCATATGTCTTACCATTAAATTCAAAAGCCATACAATTTCCTCCTTTTGTTGTTTTCTCCCAGCTTTATAAAAAGTTATCATAACATAAATTTTTCAATATGTCAACTTATTTTTCCTAATACCTCCATAAATAAAATTAATAGGACAATTTGATATAGATGATTATTCTATCGTATCACGGTTATTGTGCCTTTCTTTCGCAATGCCTTCATTTTCACCACATAAACATATATGCCGCTTGATACCATATCCCCATTCTTATTCTTACCATTCCAGAGGCATATACCATTTTGGGCATTTAATGTTTGGACAAGTTTGTCGTCCATGGTATATATTTCAATAACAACATCATCTGCTGGTAAGGGACTAAAGGCAATATAGCTATCTGTATTCATATTAAATGGGTTGGGATAATTTACTATCGTCTGAATTCCATTTATTTGTTCGTTTTTGTCCTTCCCAGCCATGGTTTCAAATCTCCATTTGTACACAAATTCTGAGCCGGAAATACTAACCATATATGAGCTTGAGGGTAAGAGCATGGTATCAGGGATAAAGCTTAATTTGTTGTTCTGTGAAATAATCGTTCCGGGCACATTAATTCCATGGGATTCATCCCACAGGATCATCTTCAACCCCCATTTGGCTGGATCCATGTTGAAGACAGCCTCAATCAATGTCTCTCTCGGAACAAGGCTACTTTCTGAGGGTGTGGTTGCCATAATCGTCAGGCTTGGTGGAATAAGCCGTATGGTTATCATATCCTGCTGGGCATCTGCATCCCCTCCGATTGGCAAGCCATCACCTGCTGCATGCTCATAAAAATAAGAATTAACTGCCCTGACCTTTACTGTGCAACTGCCAAGGATAGCATCCGTGGGTGGTATTATCCTGACGAAAAAGGAAAGTGTTTGAACAGCGGACAGTGACTGTGGTGAGGCAAGTGTGGTTGATGCTGTCTGAAATGGAACCAGTGCTATTGTCCATATTCCCCCGGTAGAAAATACTATTTCGCTGGAAGGATAAATATTATCTGAGTCGCTTCCTGTATTCTTCACCAGATAATGACAATATACCGGCTCTCCTGTGGTATCTTGAATTATAGCTGTAAGATTGGCCATAGCAAGGTTATGAACCTGTGATAGAGATGCTATCTCTGCCAGCTGATTTGCCCATACTGATGGCGTAAACGACATCAGCAAACACCACAAGATTGTTCCCATGATTAATCTGAAATATTGCATGTTTTTACCGTCCCTATGCATTTCATATATGAAATCAGCGTTACCAGTCAGACCAGCAATTCTAATTATGACATTTTTACCGCATAAACACATAACAACTCACCACTGAGACACGGAGACAC
>MNYI01000183.1 GCA_001873945.1 Candidatus Desantisbacteria bacterium CG2_30_40_21 | reverse complement strand
TCTCCTTGATTATCCTCACCCCGAGAAAAATCGTAACTACTCAGGTAAAGGAATTTACCACGGAGAACACATAAGTTGATAGGTTGATAGGTTGATGAGTTTATAGGTTAAAGGAACACAGATTCATAATTCATAAACATTTCCTATCAATTCATCCACTTATCAACCCATCAACTATTCAACTTATCAACTTTTTGTGTCTTCGTGCCTTTGTGGTGAGTAGTTACGAAAAATCGCAATTTATGTCCCACTTGAGTATAATTGTTTCCGTCGTGCCTCAAACAACTCCTCTTGCCTGCCAAGAAACTGGGCTGCACAGATAAACCTTTTTCCCAGTCTATCTGCGATATCAAACACCTCTGCCATCTTTTCCCGCCATTTCAGGTTACGCAAATAATGATGGTCAATAATAAAATCTGTTACCCTTGTCTCTTTCAGTATTTGGACAATATTTGGGATTACATTTTGATAGGGATAGGTCATTGGTCCATCAAAAATAACCATATCAGGGTCTTGCCTCAGGATAAAATCCCGTTGACAATCAAGGTTGCCACCCTCAATATCGGAGGTATGGACAAGTTTATAATTACCATCCGTGATAGACACTTCCGTAACGAAACCCAATCTATCATTATTTCCATGAGGCACAGCCTGTGAAAATTTGATGCGTGTGTTTCCAAACTCAAATTCCCTGCCATCAGAATACTCTATTTTGTCTGGTATGCTTCCAATTACATCCAGAAAATAAGCTGCCCTTCCTTGTTGGCTCTTGTTTATATTTTCTTTTGGGTGCTTGAGCAAGGCTATCTTATCCCTGAAGATATCTGGCTGGGATGGGTTATGATGGTCATAATGATAATGAGTGACGATTAAAACATCTGCCAGCTGGCTATACTGCCTGATGGCTGCCCAATGCAAGGATTCTCGTTCAATTTCCATTGGGTGTGGTGGCAAACCATATCTTTCTTTACCAAGGGCTACACTGGGGTCAATAACAATTTTAATATCATCTGTCTCAACGAAGGTAGCCATGGATCTTGTGCCCAGCGAATCAAAGGCAATAGGGATTATTTTCATATTTTTCTCCTGAAATTAGCTGAAAACTTATGTTAGTATACAACCTGTTATGTAAAAAGTCAAGAAAATTTTACTGATGCGATATACCCCCATAACAACCTATCCAAAGCAAACAAATGCAAAAATAACCACTAAAAACATATAAAAGATAAGAAAAGATAAAAAAGGGCTTGACAAAATCGATTTTATAGCGTATATTCTATATTGTAAAACAAAGGTAACTACTCAGGTAAAGGAATTTACCACGGAGAACACATAAGTTGATAGGTTGATAGGTTGATGAGTTTATAGGTTAAAGGAACACAGACCATCAACTATTCAACTTATCAACTTTTTGTGTCTTCGTGCCTTTGTGGTGAGTAGTTACAAACAAAGATATATCCAATTGCCGGCTGGATTATCTAAATCTATAACAGGAGGTGTCAAAATGACACATAATCGTAAGATAGTATTAGGAGGAGGTTTCTTGTTTTTGTTGCTGTCAGCGGGTATTGCTCAGGCTTTACCAAGTCTTCAGCTCTATATTCCGGGTTCTACCTATGATGCTACAAGTGAATCATGGGTAACCAATGCCTCTAATTTTGAGCTACAGGTGCTTGGAGCGTCCTCACCTGCCAGTGCCAAGTATATCACAGATGTAATGCTTTATGTGGCTATCAAGGAAAGTGAAAAAGGATTGAGTGGGGCGTATATCAAGGTTAATGGTTCGCCAATAACCTTTGACAACTTTGGTACACCCATGTCACCACACAGTATCTATCCTACCTATTATAATGCTTACTCCTTGCCAGATCTTATGGTAAGCACAGCTGGTGAGATAGTCAATAACTATAACCCTGGTGAAAGTGGCACGGACGATGGGGACATTCATTATCTTCAGATAGAGTATGGCGGCTATTCTTCCCTTCATTTTGACGCAAAAGGTACGGTTGTCGGATCAGGTGGCAAGACATGGGAAACAAAGGCACCATTTTCCCACGATGCTGAAGCCGCAAATCAGAATGCTGTTCCGGAACCTGCAACTATGCTTCTTCTGGGAACAGGAATGTTTGGGTTGGTTGGAATTAAAAGGAGGTTTGTACCGAAACGCTAACTTTAAGGAGAAAGGGGGGCAAGATTTTGGCTCCCCTTTCTCCATGCTTAGGGCGAATTGGCAACCTTGATGTGACACATTTATTTTGTGACAAACCCTAAATTTGCCTCACCTGAACGGTTACCACTTTTTAATGAGTATCAAAAAAAGCCTTATGCAAAACACGGACAGCCTCTTCCATCGCAGATATTCTGATAATACAGGAGATCTTTATCTCAGAGGTAGAGATCATCTCAATATTAATATTGTGTTCAGCCAGAGACTTAAACATCTTTGAGGCTACACCGCTATGGCTTTTCATCCCTACCCCAACAATAGAGACCTTAGCAATATCCCTGTCATAACTAATTTCACCTGCTCCTATTTCCCTGACAGATTCTTTTACTACCTCAATTGTTTTTTGCAGGTCTGTTTCATCTACAGTAAAAGAAATATCATTTGTTTTTCCCCTTGTTTCACTCTGGACAATCATATCTATATTAATATTTACATCTGACAGTGCACTAAAGAGCTTACCAGCCATACCCGGTTTATCTGGAATATCCATTACCGTTATCTTTGCCTCTTTAGCATTAGCTGTTACACCGCTTATTAATAATTCTTCCATATCTGCTACCTCCTCTGTCACAATAGTTCCATGTACGACAACAAAACTGGACAAGACATGTATCTTTACCCCAAACTTTTTTGCCAGCTCTACAGAACGGGGATGCAATACCTTTGCCCCAAGGCTTGCCATCTCCAGCATCTCCTCATAGGAAATAATATCTAATTTTCTTGCCTCTGCTACAATCCTGGGATCAGCGGTATATACTCCGTCAACATCGGTAAATATCTCGCATATATCTGCCTGCAAAGCACCAGCAATTGCTACTGCCGTTGTATCAGAGCCTCCACGGCCAAGGGTAGTAATATCTTCATCCTCTGTTATCCCCTGAAATCCAGCAACAATCACAACCTTTCCCTTGCTTAGTTCCTTCATAATTCTATCTGTATTGATTTTGCAAATCTTTGCCTTTGTATGGAATTTATCTGTCAATATCTCTATTTGTGAGGCATTCAAAGAAATTGTTGGACATCCCATCTCAATGAGTGCCATGCTCAAAAGGGCAGAGGACACCTGTTCTCCAGTAGAAACAAGCACATCCATCTCCCGCTTATCAGGCACTGAACATATCTCATGACCAAGGGCAATCAATCTATCTGTCTCCCCACTCATTGCCGAAACAATAACCACTATCTCTGGCTCTTTTTCCTTTGCCTTGATTATCTGGCGAGCTACCTCTTTGATCCTTTCTGCTGACCCCACAGATGTTCCGCCATATTTTTTTACAACTATACCCATTATTGACACCTCGTGGCATTTAGACTTATAAAATACTCCAATATCTCCCAACCCTTCTCAAGCCTCAATTGGCTTTTTTGTGCTGAATCCTCATCATAAGACAAAATCCCATCCGGTTTAATCCCATCCCCCCAGATAACAAATGGAACATGTCCAGATGCATGTGTTTTAGTAGAAATTGGGGTTTCATGATCCGGAAGCAAGAGTATTCTCGCTCTATCAGGGATATGATTCAAGATAGTCCCCAATACCTTTTCATCTATATCTTCAATGGCTTTAATCTTTGCTGCCAGATCACCATTATGGGATGCCTCATCCGGAGCTTCGATATGAATAAACACAAAATCATCATTTTTTAACGCATCCAGAGCATATTCTGCCTTGCCAATATAATTTGTATCATAGTACCCGGTAATCCCTGGTACGGCAATTGATCTCAAGCCCGCACACTGACCAATTCCGCGAACCAGATCCACAGCAGATATTACCCCGCCACTTAGACCAAACCTCTGCTTGAGGGTCGGCATCTTGATTGGCTTGCCATATCCCCACAACCAGATCATATTGGCAGGGTTTTTCCCTTCCCGTATCCTGTTGTGATTAATCTCATGAGCCTCTAATACCGAACAGGAAGCAAACATCAATTCCCTTAACATCTCTGAACCAGAGCCTTGAGGAAGAAAGGGAACAATTGCCCTGTCACTAATATCATGCGGCGGAGTACATATTGGCAAAACATCCTCTTTTAATACCATGAGATGTCTATAACTTACTCCTGCATGAAATTTTACCCTTTCATTGCCAAGACTGGCATCTACAGCCTCAATCAATCCCTGTGCTTCAGGGGTTGAGATATGACCACCGCTATAATCCTTCATTATTCCATTTTCAACGGTTACTAAGTTACACCTGAAGGCAATCTCGTCAGATTCAAGCCTTATCCCCATACTTGCTGCTTCAAGTGGTGCCCTGCCCGAATAGTACTTTTCAGGATCATAGCCCATAACCGCCAGATTAGCCACATCACTTCCGGGGGACATTCCATCTGGTATAGTTTTTGCTGTCCCTACTATGCCTTCCCTTGCCATTCTGTCCATATTTGGGGTATTTGCTGCTTGAAGTGGCGTTTTTCCCTCAAGTTCATCAAGGGGATAATCTGCCATCCCATCGCCAACAATAAGAATATACTTCAATACCTGACCTCCATTCTCATCTTCATCCTTCTTCACATCGCCTCTGCCTCTTCCACTAACATAACTGGTATCCCATCACGCACAGGATATTTCTTCTTGCAATTATGACAGATAAGCCTTTGATTTGGCTCATCATACACAATTTCACCCTTACACTCCGGACAGGCTAAAATATCCAACAACTCCTTGTTTATCATGTTATTTGTTTCCCCCTTTGCAAATTTTATTAATATAAAATATTGTACCATCATTTTTGTTTATTGTCAATCTATTTTGTGCATCTTTCAGCAGCAATTCTCACAGGGCAAACCGCACCCTGGAAAAATGGGGACAGCGCCCTATTTTTAGAAGAAAAATAGGGCGCTGTCCCCATTTTTCCAGACTTGACAATATTCAATAATTCTGTTACAATTACTGTTACAAGGTGAAATACTTCAAAGGATGAAAATCATGATTCATATTTCAGAACAGATTGCTATTAATGAGGATGAGATTTGCGAGGAATTTATCTGTTCATCAGGTCCTGGTGGTCAGAATGTAAATAAGGTTGCCACAGCTGTTCAACTTCGATTTAATGTAACTGAATCCGTATCCTTGCCGGATGCCGTACGGCAGAGGTTAATTTGTCTGGCAGGCAAACAGATTACTCAGGACGGGGTATTGATTATCCATGCCCAACGATTTCGGACACAGGATGGAAACCGTCAGGATGCTATGCAGCGATTGATTCATTTAATCCAGAAAGCAACAGAAAAGCCCAAAATCCGTTATAAAACAAAGCCAACACTTGCCTCAAAGATGCGACGATTAGAAACCAAACATCATCGGGGAAGGGTAAAACAACGGCGATCTTCTGTCTCACCGGGTGAAATGGAGGGATGAGATGAATCGAATACAAATTTTACCAGAACATATTGCCAATAAGATAGCTGCGGGTGAGGTGGTGCAAAGACCTGCCTCTGCGGTCAAGGAATTGGTGGAAAATTCTATTGATGCTGAAAGCACGAAGATTATTGTGGAGATAGAGGGTGGGGGAGGGGATCTCATCCGCATAATTGATAATGGGCATGGAATGAGCAGGGAGGATGTTGCACTGGCATTTGAGCGGCATGCTACCAGCAAGATAGCAACTGTGGAAGATCTGGATACCATCAAGAGCTTTGGGTTCAGGGGTGAGGCATTGCCGAGTATTGCTGCGGTTTCACAGGTAGAGGTTGTAACCTGCCAAAAAGATGCTGTGTCTGGTACACTTTTGAGGATTGACGGCGGGATTGTTAAAGAAATACGGGATGTTGGTGCCCCAACAGGTACCAATATTATGATACGAAACCTGTTCTTTAATGTGCCTGCCCGACGAAAGTTCCTCAAAACCACCATTACTGAGATGGGACACATCAATCATATTGTTTCTAAAATAGCCATGAGTCATCCTCATATTGCCTTTAAGTTGATACATAATGGCAGTGAGATAATGAATGTTCAGCAAACAGATAGCCTGTTGGAAAGGGTATCATCCTTTCTTGGACAAGAAATGGTAAAGGATATTCTGCCAATACAGTTATTAACCGATTGGCTGGAAATAACCGGTTTCCTTCTCCCACCGTCTCATACACGACCCAATCGAGAGATGCAATCCCTGTTTGTCAATAATCGATATATTGTGAATAAAACCATTAGCCATGCTATTTATGCCGGCTACCATACCATGCTTCCAGGGGGCAGGTATCCGATTGTAGTTATGTTTTTGAAGATAGACCCATCGGTTGTTGATGTTAATGTACACCCTACCAAGAGTGAGGTCAGGTTTCATCAGGAAAAAGAGATTCATCAGTTAGTGGTTAAAGCTGTACGGGAAACATTTCTAAATGCAAACCTTTCACCGGATATGTCTATGCCGGCAGAAGGGGATAGAGAAAAACGAATAAGAGAGGCAATTAGTGGGTATTTTGGATCAAGGCAAACAAATGCAACATATTCAGAAGCAGACAGTAGTTGGCAGAGTTTTTCCTCCCACTTATCCCCTCCAGAGGGGGACAAAAGGCAGGATGTAGGGGCAAGTCTTGCACCTGTCCTCTTGCCTTTTTGTCAGATTTATAACACCTACATCATTGCCCGAAGTGATGATGGGGTTTGTATTATTGATCAACATGCAGCCCATGAGCGGGTAGTTTATGAAAGGTTGATGGCTCAGGATAGGGAAATATTGTCCCAATTAATGTTATTGCCCATCTCACTTGAGCTGGATTATCAGGAAACAGCAACGATGTTAGAGTCAATACCATTGCTGAATGAGCTTGGATTCAAGATAGATGAGTTTGGTCAAAATACATTTATCATTTACGGTGTACCGGTGGGTATGGCTAAGGGTGATCCAAAGGAAACTGTTTTGGAGATACTCCACGATATTCAAGCCATAGGTAAGACAAAGACAAGTTCAGAGCTTCGAGAAGATATGATTATTTCCATGAGTTGTAAAGCAGCTATTAAGGCAGGTCAACCACTGGCTGCTGAGGAGATGAGTTCTCTTGTCCAACAACTGATGGAAACGCAGCAACCACATACCTGTCCACATGGAAGACCAACAATGATTAAGTTGGGGATGGAGGAGCTGGAGAAGAGGTTTCTGCGGAGATAATACTTAAGTGCTAAAAAGGAGGAAACATGTCAAAAAAAACCTACATTACCACCCCCCTGTATTATGTCAACGATGCACCTCATATTGGGCATTCATATACCAATGTGGCTGCGGATGTTCTGGCACGATATAAGAGATTGTCCGGGGAGGATGTCTTTTTTCTTACCGGTACGGATGAGCATGGACAAAAGATTGAACGGGCAGCTAAAGAAAATGGTGAAACGCCTCAACAGTTGGCAGACAGGGTGGTAGAAAATTTCAAGGGATTATGGGAAAGACTCAACATCTCTAATGATGACTTTATTCGTACCACTGAAAACCGCCATAAAAAAGCAGTAACCGCTTTTTTTCTTAAACTATATGAAAAGGGTGATATTTATCGTGGCAAGTATGAGGGATGGTATTGTACCCCGTGTGAAACATATTGTCCGGAGGGACAGGTTGATAACCAAAAATGTCCATCCTGTGGCAGGCAGTTGGAACGGCTTGAGGAAGAGGGGTATTTTTTTCGCATGTCTGCTTATGCCCAGGATTTACTGGATTATTTAGACAAAAACCCCAAATTTATCATGCCTGAAAACCGTGGGCAGGAGATAATCAATATTATTAAGGGTGGGCTAAAAGACTTGAGCATCAGCAGGTCTACTTTTGATTGGGGGATCCCTGTGCCTGTGTCTGACAAAGGTGAGATTATCTATGTCTGGTTTGATGCCTTGATAAACTATATCACAGCAGCAGGATACATGGAAGATGAGGAAAGGTTTAAGTCGTTCTGGCCTGCTGCCGTTCATATTGTTGGCAAAGATATTCTTAAATTTCACGCTATTATCTGGCCTACCATGCTTATTGCTGCTGGTCTTGAACTGCCCAAAATGGTTGCTGTCCATGGATGGTGGACGGTTGATGGCAAAAAGATGTCAAAATCATCTGGAAATGCGATTAATCCGGATGATATTATTAAACAGGTTGGGGTAGATGGCTATCGATACTTTTTGCTGAGGGCAGTCCCCTTTGGTCAGGATGGCGATTTCTCTCAAGATGGATTGATCCATCGGGTAAATAGTGATCTTGCAAATGACCTTGGCAACCTTGTTTCAAGGACAATTGCCATGGTTAATAAATATTTTGATGGCAATATCCCATCAGCACAAAAAGGAGACAATCCACTTAAGGAGACTGCCCTGCGAATCATCCCTCTGGTAGATAACGCAATGTGCAGACTGGAGTTTCATAATGCTCTGTCCAATATCTGGGAGTTGATTGGGGAGTGCAACAAATTTGTGGATAAAAACGCACCATGGGTATTGTTTAAGGAAGGAAAAATCGATGAACTCTCCTTTGTACTTTATAATCTGCTTGAATCTATTCGTATTATAGCCATACTTGTTAGCCCGTTTATTCCGAAAATAGCCGGCACAATATGGACACATTTGGGAATGGATGAGCCTTTAGCTTCGCTGCGACTTAACTGTCTTAAATGGGGAAGGTTGCAATGTGGCAAAAAGGTTATTCCTTTTACTGAGCCAATCTATGCGAGGATAACTGGACATTCTTGACTTTAAGAGTTTTTGGAACTTTTTTAGCCATTCTATTGTCTAAGGAATAAAAGGGGTAGACATGGGTGAGATTTCTTCAGAAATATTAACACGAGCCTCAAACGGTGACATTAAATCGTTTGAGCAGGTGTATCATGAGTTTAGTGATTTTGTTTATAATATTTCAATTAAGATTACAAGCAATAGCCATGATGCAGAAGAGGTTACGCAAGATACCTTTATGAAAATATATCGTAAGCTGAAAACCTTTGGATTTTGTTCGTCTTTTAAGACATGGGTGTACGGAATAGCCGTAAATACAGCGATAAATTATCAACGGTCATCAATAAAGAAAGAATCGCAACAAGTGGATTTTGAGACAATTGCATTAACCTTGAAGTGTAATACGGCAACGGCAGAAGATAATATTATTGAGCAAGAGGATTCTGCACAGCTTGATTCGTTATTAAAGGAATTGAAACCTGAGCATCGAGTATGTCTGATATTACGGGAGATTGAGGGGTTAAGTTACAGTGAAATCGTAGGTATTTTATTCATTCCTGTAAATACTGTTCGTTCACGACTGAAACGGGCAAGAGAGGCTCTTATGGCAGGAAGGGAGGCGATTAATAATGAATTGTAAGAAGATACAGGAACTATTAATAACCGATTATTTAGATGGGGAATTGGATCAGGTGCTTTGCAACCGAATACAACAACACATATCTGGTTGTATCCATTGCAGACAATTTGAAGAAAGAATTGTACCCTTTCATGGAATAAGACATATTGAGCCACCGACAAGGGTTTGGGAAAATATTTGTGAAAAAATTACCACCGAACAAATGTTACCGCAAGGCAATTGGTTTGAGTATCTGTTGGAGCGGTTAAGGGAATTTTTGCTTATTCACAGGCAGCCTGTTTTTGCTACAGTAACAGTTTTTACAATTATGGTCATTGCTTTGATGTCTATTCAGGGACAGATAAAAACAGATACAGGGGGCATAGTGGTAGAAGATTTTGGACTCTGAATAGATGAGGAGAATGGTGCAATTGGGACAGCTATAGAAGAATATTTCCTGTAACAGGGAACTTTTTGGATGTTTGGTGTGTCTAAATAAGGAGTTAGCTGAACGCTTACAAAAAAGGAGGTGATAAACCATGAAAAGGATACTTCAATCACTAATAATGGTGGCTGTGGGAGTAATGATTATTGTCCCCACAGTGTCTGCTCAGCCGCCCGCACCCGGACTGATGATGGGGCATCGCAAGCAAGTAGAGAAGGATATGTTCCAGAAGCTTAATTTGACTGCTGAACAAAAGACTAAAATTAAGCAAAACCGTAGAGAACAACAAGGGAAAATAGAGGATTTGATGGAGGCACTACAGGAGAAACAGGCAGCATTAAGGGATACATTAAGCTCTTCGAATGTTAGCCGAGAGAATGTTGCTCCAATTGCCACAGAGGTAAAGTCTTTACAGGCAAAACTGATTGATTGCCGCATAGATGGAATCTTTGCCGTAAAGGAGATTTTAACACCTGAGCAATACGCTAAGTTTCAGGAAGAATTGAAGGGAAAGAAAGAAGCTCGTAAGGAACGATGCGAGCAATGGGAAAAACAATGCAGAGATAAAAAATAATACGGTCCAGAAATGGATCAGTAAAATTGTTTATGCTGTAGTGTCTCGTCAACCTTAAAATGACGGATAAGTCAGTAGGACAGACATTCTTGTCTGTCGTTTGTCTGTCGCTTATCTGTCGTTTATCTCAAGTGGACAAATGAGTCAGGCAAGAATGCCTGACCTACCGACTATAGGAACCTTATCCGACATTTGAGAGTTGACACGACAGTAGGGGAAAGGGGGCATGGTGCGTTCCATGTCCCCTTGAGTATAGAAGGCAGGAGACAGAGGGGCATAAAACATTCAACCGAATCCCGAACACCGCAGTACCCTGCACTTTCAAATGAACAGCTAAAGCCAGGGATGACGACTGATGTGGATATTATCACTGATAGTAAACGAGATGCCCTCTATGTGCCGTCTGTAATCGTTCAAGTAGTGTAAGAAGAGGGGATGCGGAGATATACTCCCCAAGCTCATAATCTGCGATTTTTTTTATTGGATAATAACTTAGCCTATCTCAATACTCAATCCCCTTTTTCATCTGAATTCCCATATCATACGGATGCTTTATCGCTTTTATCTCACTCACCAAATCTGCTTTCTCAATTATTTTTTGAGGCACACCCCTGCCGGTTAAGACTAATTCCAGACCCTCTGGTTTAGCCTCCAATACCTCCAACACCTCTTCTTCTCTCAAAAATCCATCACGCATGGAAATATTTATCTCATCCAATATGAGCAAATCATACTTATTTTCATGGAATATTCTTTTGATAACCTCTAACCCATCAAGGCATTCCTTACGCGTCTCATCCTTAGTTACATCCTTGAAAAAATGCGGATGTTTTTTGGCAAAACCAAGAATATCTACACCGAGTTCTGCTAAAATTCCATGCTCAGTGTCTCCCCATCTTTCTGGTTCTTTATGGAAATAAATATAGCAGACCCGAAGGTTTTGTGCCCTTGCCCTTATGGTCAACCCAATTGCTGCTGTTGTTTTGCCTTTACCATTGCCTGTATAGACATGAATTAATCCTTTCATCTGAAACCTCCAGATATATACTCAAGTGGGGCATAAATTGCGTTTTTCGCTGGTCTTAATCAACGATAGCTGTGTTGTTCAGGTTCGCAATAGTATACACTATTGCTCACTTTGCGCGCCATTGTTCTCCTTGATTAATCCTCACCCCGAGAAAAATCGCAATTTATGCCCCACTTGAGTATAAATGTAAAAGCCAACAAGGGTAAAATTAGCCTGTTAGAATTATACAAAACTTATCGGTTTTTGTCAACTTTTTTCTTGATTTTTCTTAGCAATTCTCATTATGGTAAAATGGATAAGGGGGAGATATGGAGATTAATCGGTAGGACAGGCATTCTTGCCTGTCATCTGCAACAGGACAGGCAGAAATGCCTGTCCTACCGACAATTCTGTTGATAATCGACACCATCTCCTCTATTCCCTTATTCCCCTTTGAACATAAGTTTTGCCATAATGAGAATTGCTGTAATTTAAGGGGGGGAACAAAGTTGAAAGAGCTTGTTGTTATCAGTGGTAAAGGTGGAACAGG
>MNYI01000156.1 GCA_001873945.1 Candidatus Desantisbacteria bacterium CG2_30_40_21 | reverse complement strand
CAAGAGATTTTTCATTAATTAAGGGCATAGATGATTGGGGTAAATATCTTGCTATTCCGGAAGAAGAATGGATGTTAAAAGAGATTAGAGGATGTACCTCTACTGGTCGTCCTGTAGGAGATGAGCCTTTTGTAACAAGGTTGGAAGAATTGTTAGGTCGAGTATTAAAGCCAAAAGCTATAGGAAGACCTCGAAAACAGTAAAAAACGGGCGCTGTCCCCGGTTTCTTCATTGTGTTGATTAATCGAAGTTCGAGACAGCTCGAATAATGCCCTTGCCGCAGTGTTCGATTCAAAAATATCTCTGGCGGACTGATTGATGTTCAGAAGAGAAAGTCGTTCATTGCGGGAAAAAAGCCTGATACGAATAATTGCCAGAGAGGTTTATTCTCGCCTTCGATTTTTAGGAATAAATACACAAGAAGAGCCTGCGACTGTGCCTCGCGTAAATTCCCATTCGCATTTATGTAATCAAGAATCGGCTTGACCGTACATCTGTTGGAGCTAAGCCATTCATTAGCTTTAGTAAGAATCAAGTTATATAACATCCATTATTCCTTTCGTTTAGCCTCATCCTCTTCTTTTATCTCCTCTGTAGCAATAGCTATCTTTGTTGCCCCTGCAAGTTTTGCCATATCCATAATATTTACCGCACTCCCCAACATAACCGCCGTATCTCCACGAACAATAACCAATTTTTCCTTAGCCTCCCCAATCTTTTTTATTAAGGCATCGCTGAGATTTTCCACAGCTATTTCCTCGTTTTCAATAAATATCTTGTTATCCTTTGTCAGAGTAACTATTATTCCTTCAGGCTGCTCCTGACTCACCTCGGATGAGGGCAGATTAACCTTTATTCCTTCCTGCATCAAAAATGGTGTGGCTATCATAAATATAAGCAATAGAATTAAAAACATATCTGTAAAAGGGGTGATATTTATCTTTCCTATTATCTTCTCTTCAATGTTTTCATCGATAAAGGTTTTCATTTATAAATCCCCCGTAACTACTCAACTATCAAGAGATAACTACGAATCGACAAGATCCTTCTTCTCCTTGTCATTCTGGCTTGTCCAGAATCCTTCTTCTTATCCGATCACATCTGTCGTACTTAACAAAGAAGGATTCCCGACAAGCGGGAATGACAGATCACAGCGGTTTTTCGCGTATTTCATAGTTTTTCCGTCCAATATAGCTATAAGTAGTTACTGTATACCTTTGTGTCTTGAGTGGTAAATTCCTTTACCTGAGTAGTTACAATCCCCCATTCTATTTCTCCATATGGTCCGTCAATATCTCCAATAGCCGGAGTGTATAAATCTTCATCTCCTCAGTTACATTAGAAATACTTACTATGCACCAATTATACCCAATAACCGCAATAGTTGCTATAAGCAAACCAACGGCTGTAGCGATTAATGCCTCAGCCATCCCACCAGAAACAACAGCTATCCCACCTGAACCAGTGGCTGCAATATTATGAAAAACTCTTATAATACCAATAATGGCACCAAATAATCCAATAAATGGGGCACAATTTCCAATAGTCCCCAGTACCCAGACATATTTTTTCAGTTTTTTAATCTCTTCCATTCGGACTCGTTCCATTGCCTCTAATATCTCATCCTTGTCCCGATCATATTTTAAGAGCCCTGCTTTAAGCAATATAGCTATGGGTGATGCCTTTGCCTCACAAAGGCTGACCGCTTCTAAGATATTTCCCTTGAGTATGTTATGCTGAATCTTGTATAATGTATCCTCTATGTCAAATTTTATTCGTCGATAAGCCATAAACCTTTCAATAATCACTGCCACAACTATCAAGGAACAGATTAATAAAGGGATCATGGCTATCCCACCCTGAATTAATATTTGTAATACATTAGAATTTTGAAACATGATTTCCTCCTTTGGATATTTGCCCCTCGCTGGCAGGTGTTAGAGTATCGGGCAGGTTTAGAACCTGCCCCTACTTTTGCATGCCTAAAATTTCAATTTCAACCCTGCCTTAACAATTGTCGGGTTGCCATAATACCCATCTCGTATCTCATATTCCTCATTAAGTAGATTTTCCCAATCAAATATATACGATAAAGTATCATTAACCTGTTTATTTGCTGTCAAATCTACAAGAAAATAGCTGTGCATCTTTTTATCTTTATCATCAGGAGAGGCATATCTCTTACCTATGTATTCCCCATTTAATGATGCAGATAAATTTTTGCTATCTGCATATTCCAACCCAATTATCATCCTTGCATCTGGAATATAAGGCACAACCTTACCATCTGATTGATTTTTATGTATTGTATTGATAAGGCTTATAGATTGAACTAATCTTTTTGTCAGATTGTGTTGTAATCGGATTTCTATTCCGGATAGCTTGACATCACCAATATTTACTGGCTGATAAAGTGTATCAATCTTATTCCAGCTAATGTAATCAGAGATATCTTCCATAAAGATATCTGCATTTAATGAGAGACCTGAGGACATATGCCAATCTCCACCAACCCGTTTCTTTGTGCTGAGTTGTGGTTTTAACCCAGCATTTACCTTCATATAATCTTCATGGATATAGCTTTCGCTAAACCCTGGCAAGTATAACCTTTGTTCTATGTTTCCATGAAAAACTGTATCAGGTTTCCATGGATAGAATACTGCAACAAGATAATCTACCTTATCCGAGGTGGTATCCCCATTTTTGTAGCCATCCACAGCCACCCTGACATCAAGATTAACCTTAGAGATCTTGATATGCTTGGATTCAGCATAGAGAGAATAATACTTGTTATCATAACTTGATGTCCCTTCGCGAGTTACCTTTTCAGATGAAATAATGCCTCCAATAGCAATAGGCGGGGTATTTGCTGTAAACGGGGTAGTAAAATTCAGGCAACCAGAAACGCTATGGGCAGCAGCAGAATCAGACATAGTACACTTGTTAGAATTGATGCTAAGCTCTAATGCCGAGCCACCTGGTATCTTTATATCATAATCAGCAAATCCACCCTTTTCCAATTTATTCGTCTGCGCTCCACTATAGGGAAGGGTAACAACATGACTAAAATAAGATATACCTGTTCGTACAGAATAATCCTTAAAATAGATAACACCCTCTCCATTTAATCCATCTGTACTAAAACATTCAAAGGGAGAAGTAATCGTACCAAACCTGAATCCATCAGACTTTTCCCTTTGCACACCAAAGTTATAGGAAAATTTTTGTGCCTTCTGTGTCTGTGCTTCTCTGGAATGAGAAAAATCATAGGCTAATGATTCCTTGCTTCCATAACTGACAGAAAATGAATAAAGCGGTGTTTGTGGTATACTAATGGCTGCTCGAGATGGTTTTATTGCCTGATTTTCTATCACCCTAGGCACAGGCAACATCTCCGGCACTTCTGTCTTTAGCACCCCAACAGTAGGAACGATTACACTTGCCGGTTGTTTTTCAATGACAACCCTTTTTTCTTCATGTTTCATCTTTGACTTGTCTTCACCAGTAATAAGAATATCCTGCTTTTCTATTTTAGGCAATGGTTTTTTTGGGTCGCCAGAGGCAGGTGGTGTTGGAGTAGGAGCAGGTGGAAGAACATCCTCTGATGCCCCAGGGGTCTTTTCCGTAGTTGGTGCTGAGGTTGGACTTTCTGCTCCTGATTGAGTTTGAGCCAGCACAATGTTGGATGAGAATAGCCAACCTGTTAAAAAAACAATAGCAAATATTACACGATATCTTTTCATTTTTTCCCTCCCATAAAATTAGACATAGGACATATAGGACGAATAAGACCTATAGGACTCTGAAATTACCTCATCTTCCCCTTACATTTCTTCATATAATCCCCTGCATCCTGCAAGAGATCGCCTCTGCCCGGATAATTATTAATGAGCTTCTGAAACTCCTGATGTGCCTCAAAGTATTGTTTATCATTATAAAGTGATACCCCTATTCGGAATTGAGCCTCAGCTGCCCATGGGGATTCAGGGAACTGATCAGCTAAGGCACGGAATGTAACCACAGCTGAAGAATAATCTTTTTCCTTGATAAAGCATTTTCCCAGCCAATAAAGGGCATCTGGAACATTGGATGAAGCAGGGTATTCATCTATCAAACGGTTATATTCTTCTATAGCGGAACTAATATCATCTCTTTCATAATATATTCTGGCAATCTTATACTGAATTTCACCGCAAAGCTTTTTTTCCCTTGGATGACTCTTGATAAAATTACTATAGCCTGCTATTGCCTCATTTAATTTGCCCTGTTGATACAAACAATTTGGTATCTGGTATAGAGCATCCATCTTAATGACATCATTCACATCCTCTCTGGCAAGCAACCTCTGATATTCTGAGATTGCCTCCGGATATTTTTTTTGATTATAATAGCAGGCTGCAATGCGTTGACAGGCATCATCCATAAACTCATCCTTTGGAAATCGCTCAATAAGCCTGCGATACCAGATAATGGCTTCATCATATTTTTCCTGATTAAAATAACCCCACCCTATCCAATACATAACCTCCGGGGCATACTTACTGCTTGAACATTCTGTTAATAATTGTTCAAAATACTTTTGTGCCTTTGGATAATTTTCTTGTTTATAATAACACTGAGCTAACTGATACAGGGATGCATCATAAAGTTTGCTCTCTTTATATAAATCAATAATCTTTTTGTATGATTCGATAGCATTGTGATAACCCTTAAGATTAAACCAACAATTACCGATACGGTAGGCAGCCTCAGCATTCAACTCTCCACTTAAAGGGAGCTTGCCATATTCAGCAATAGCCTCCTTAAATTTTCCTTCTTCAGAGTATGTCCAGGCAATAGCATATTGGGCTAATTGAGCCATCGAGCTTTTGGGATATTGTTGTTGGAGCTTTTTGAAACAATCCCGTGCAGATTCATAATTGCCAAGCTTAAAATGGCACAATCCCAATTGATAAGAGACATCCTCTGCCACCTCATTTGCAGGATATTTTTCTAATAATTGAGCATAACCATTTGCTGCATAAGAATATTGCTCTTGAGAAAAAAACACATTAGACAGCTTGTACAGGGTAAAACAGGTAAGATTATCCTTTGGATAAGCCTCCAGCATCTGATCACATATCACCTGTGCCACAGTTAAATTACCCATACTCAGATAACATTCAAACAGTTCATATTTTACCTGCGGTATTATCGGGTCATCAGGGTATTCTTCTAATAATTTCTTAAAGGCATCTATTGCCTTTTCCGTCTTTTGAAGCGTTTTATAGCATCTTCCCATCTGAAGCAGGGCATCAACCCCTAATTTCCCCTTAATACCACTTTTTAACACCTTGTCAAAGGCTGCTGTTGCCTCTTCCAACCTTTCAAGTTTTACACAAGAAAACCCAAGACCATAATAGATATAAGGTATAAGGCTTGTTGTCTGGCAGTTTTGCGCCAATTTTTTATACGCCTTCTGGCTATTTTCATACTCCTCTAATTTATAGCATGATTCTGCCAGCCAATATCTAACGAAATCTATGTTGGAATATGCAGGATAATCATTATCTAACATATTAAAGGCATTTTTAGCCTCTTTATAATTTTCCAGACTATAAAAGGATGACCCAATAACAAAAAGAGCATTTGATACCCGTTCATGCTTTGGATAATTGGTAACAAAACTTGAAGTAATTGCTATTGCCTTAGCGTATTCCTTTTGCCTGTACCATGAATCACCCTCATAATAGGCAGCATTGGGCTTTAATGCCGGGTCAATAACATCCCTGAAAGAGGATGCTGCTTTTTCATACTCTTTTTTATGGTAGGCACTTATACCTTGATAGTAATAAGCTAAGGAGATATTAGAGCCATTAGGAAACATTCTTAATAACTGCTTAAAGGTATCCTCACACTCAGCATACCTGCCTTGCTTAAAATAGTATTCTCCAACCTTACAAAGCACATCCTCAGATAAAGGAAGTTTTGGATAGTTCTTTATAATTTGTCGATACGCAGACAGGGCATCCTCATCCCTCCTATGGAGAAGATATATCTCAGCCATACGATATAATGCCCTGGGTACAATATCTGCAGAAATTTGAGTTTCTATAAGATAACGATACTCAAGTAAGGCGGAATCATATTCTTTTTGATAATAAAAACACTCTCCCAGCATCAATTTAGATTTAGGACATAAAGGGCTTTCCGGATGTTTTCGAATAAAGGCTTGAAGTTTGGGAATAGCTAAGGCATAAATCCCTGTTTGATAAAGCGTATCTGCCTCAGCAAACTCCTTTTCTATTTGAGGTGGAGCAGAATATACGGGCGAGATAAATAAGAAACAGAAGATAAAGGCAAGGAAACAGATGTGATTTTCTTGTATTTTTTTAAGAAACATGCTAATCCCTCCCAATTATAAATATATTCTATATTAACAAAATTTGTCCTGAAAGTCAAGTAAAATTTTACACAAAATCATAATTGATTGGTTATTGTGGGAATTAGGCACAGAGGCACACAGAGGCACAAGGGCACACAAAGGCACAAGGGCACACAAAGGCACAGAGGCACAAAGAAGGGAAGGTACAAAGGGTAGAGAGGTAAGAAGTGGGTACTCTTTTCTTATTTTACCCCATCTTGTACCTCTGTGCCTCTGTGCCCCTCTGCCCCTCTATGATAAAAGTTTTGAATCATGCCTAAAATTGATATTGACACAAGGCGGCATAAATGGTATTATAATGCCTGTACCACCAACGAACAGGAGTATTTTTAGATGAAAGGATTTACACTCATAGAGATATTGGCTGCTTCAGGGATTCTCGCAGTACTGGCTATGCTTATTCATAGTTCATTTAATATTTCCGCCTCTATCTGGAAAGAAAGGCAGGAATATATGGAGCAAGAACAGGATGCACGGATAAGCATGGATATTATCAGGCAAAAGATTTCATGTGCATATCTTTCCCCATGGCACAGGGAGACAGGATTTGAGAGCAAACAGGGTGAAATTAAATTTAAGACAGCAACAAACAAGGGAATATCAATGGTAACGATTTCTCTTAAGCAGGATACGAAGGACGAGAAATGCCTCTGGATGGACGAAACAATTGGAACAAAAACGACTAATACTCAATTGTGTGCTGGGGTAAATATGTTTGAGGTGGACTGGTTGCAGGAGGGGTTTCCGCAATTGGTAAGGGTTCGTCTCGGATTAAAAGATATGAATATGCCATTAATGATTGTTCCTGTAAGGGTAGGAAAATGCTTATGAATAAACAATATGGTATTGCCCTTATTTTAACCCTATGGCTTGTCCTTGCCTTAGCAGCTATGGTTTCAGTCTTTGTCTCATTGATTAGACTTGAGGCAAAGGCAGTAAATAACCAAAAATTTGTTGCATCTGCCCTTGCTCTGGCTGAGGCAGGTGTTGTTCATGCTACGGTATTGCTTAAAAATGATACCACCGGCTTTGATTCACCTGATGATGAATGGGCAAAACCAATAGAAAGGCAATTGGGTGATGGCACATATAGCATTACTATTGTTGATGAGGAACGCAAGGTAAATATCAACTATGCCTCGGAAACAATCATGGCAAAACTTGGGATTTCCCAGGATATAGCCCGAGAGATTGTTCAATATCGTAAACATGGTTCGTTTGATACCGTTGCAGAATTGCTCTTGATTAATGGGATGGATATAGATTCCTATTGCCTCATAAAGGATAATTTTACAACATGGGGTGAGATAAATATCAATCTGGCAGATAGGGATGTTCTTGCTGCCCTGATGACCGGTTTTAGAGTAGATGCAGATAAGGCAAACGAGATAGTAGACAAGCGGCCATTTACCGGTATTGATAATCTTTCAGAAATTGTTGGCAGCAAAACCTACCAGCTCCTTAAGCCGGTTGTAACTACTACTGGTGGGATTAATATAAAAACTGCTTCAGAACACATACTTAAGGCATACGGAATTGATCCAGAGATAATCCATTCACGAACAATAAATGGTGAGAATCAGGAAATTTTGACCACATCATCCAAGTATTTTAATGTTACGACTACTGGAAATAGCCATGGTATATGCAAAACAATCCATGCTGTTCTCCATCGTACACAGAAGGATAAAAGATGGGCGATAAGGGTTGTATACTGGTTGGAGGATGAGTAAAAGATAAATTTACTCCTAAGCAATGCAATAATTGTTGACAGCAAGGAATTTTTAGTGTATAATAATAAAAATTAAGTGAATTTTTAGGAGGCTTGTTAATGAAAAGGACATTTCAACCACATAATCGTCGAAGAGCAAGAAATCATGGTTTTTTGAGAAGAATGAGTTCACCATGCGGGGAAAGGGTGCTTAGCAGGAGGAGACAAAAGGGAAGGGCAAAGCTTACTCTCCCATAAAAACAAAGTCAATCTGCTCATCTATCAGGATATTTACATGATAAATCCAAAAGAAGAATATGGACTGCCAAAAACTCAGCGATTACTTCAAGCAGCAGAATTCAATGCCGTATATTCCAGAGGAATGGCATATCATCACAGGTTTTTGGTTTTGTTTTTATTACCAAAGGATTCTACTGATAGACGGGTAGGGATTGTTGCCGGGGAAAAAACAGGAGGGGCTGTTAAAAGAAACAGGGCAAAAAGGTTGTTAAGAGAAGCATATCGATTAAACAAGAATAAACTTGTTCAAGGATTAGATATGGTACTTGTAGCAAAGAAGGGGCTCCCAGAGTTAACATTCGTAGAGGTAGAAAAAAATTTACTCTACCTTTTTAAGAGAGCAAATATTATAATATAACAAAATAGGTACTTATTCAGGGGATTAATTTACCACAAAGGCACAAAGAAAAGCAGAGTGGAGTTGGGCAACCGCAAGGGATTGCCTCTACAACTTGTCTCTTGAGCTGGTGAGGGTCAGGGGGTGGATTCCTCTTCTTTCTTCCCTATATTCTCTACCGTTTTTCGCGTACTCTGCGTGAACATTATGATAAAAAAAGGCTTTCTCAGGTTAATAAGGATATATCAACAACTTTTCTCCCCCCTACTTCCTCCAAGCTGTAGATTCTTTCCCACATGCTCTCAATATGCTCATGAGGCTGTTTCCAAGCACGGATTATGGAAGGGAATCTGGAAGTCTATCAAAAGGTTATTAAGATGTCACCCTTTTCATCCCGGAGGATATGATCCTGTGGAATAGGATGAGTAAATCGTAGCACAGACATTCTTGTCTGTGATTTTTCATTTGTCCCTCAGATGATTCTGAATAACAGGCAGGAATGTCTGTGCTACGATTGCAAAATCCCAAAGGGATAACATTATTATAGGAGATATTATGGAAAAACGAGTACTTTTAGCTATTGCGGCATCTGCTTTGATTTTATTGGGTTACAATATGCTGGTCTATAAAAATGTAAAGCATTCACCTGTCGTTTCAAAGCAAGAGGTTGTTTCCTCAATACAACCATCAATCCTTACCCCGGCCACAGTATCAACCCAAAGCAAGAAAGTTGGACTAAACATAAACGAAGAAGATCTGTCTTTTAAGACAGAGGTTATGTCTGTAAAACTCACCCCATTGGGAGATATAAATAGTCTTCAATTGTTAAAATTATATGAACATGATAAATCTCCGGTAGAAATTGCCTTGCCCCCTGTAAACCCTGAAGCTGATTTTCCACTTAGTGTTTGCTTGAGCAAGGAATATTTGACCCCTAAGAGATTTTCCTATGTGGATCAATATACAAAAGAGTTTAGTTATGGGGTTGAGAGTCTGCCCGGGGTATCTGTGACCAAAAGGTATAAATTGATACCCGGAACATACCTGATGGAGGTAGAGTTAACCATAGAAAATCTCTCAGATGCCACATTAAAAAACAATGTGGTCATAAGTTGGGAAAGCCCATGTAAGGTAGCAGAAGTGGGTGATATAAAAAAGGCACAGCTAAAGCACTCTCATCTGACCATTTTAGAACAAACAGCTAATGCAGGTGGCAATGTAGAAAAAATCTCTCACCATGGAGCCGGAATACTCCAGGGGATATTAACCTTTTTGGGACTTGTTGCCCCGACTACACCAACAGATAGTGTCATTGAGAAAAAGAATATTACATGGGTAGCTCAAAGCAGCCAGTATTTCTTAAATATTCTTATCCCTGAAAAATCTGTATCTACCGAGGCAATATTTGTAAAAACCATAGATAATAGAATTCGCATGGGGTTATCTACGGATATCAGCCTTAAATCAGGCGAGACTAAAATCATAAAGACAAGGGTATATGCAGGACCAAGGGATACTACGATATTAAAAAACCTTTCACCAGAAATGACAAGCCTTACCGCATTTTCTGGCTGGAATTCTCTTGCCCTGATTGTCTTATGGCTGCTTCACCTATTGTATAAAATAACCCATAATTATGGGGTCTCTATCATCATTCTGACCCTTATTGTTAAGGTTGTCCTTCACCCAGTAACCAAGAAAAACTTTAAGACCATGAACTCCATGCAAAAGCTTCAACCACACTTAGCTGAGATTCGGGAGAAGCATAAGCATGATGCGGAGACCCTGAACAAGGAGATGATGGAACTTTACAAAAGGCATAAGGTTAACCCTATGGGTGGGTGTTTACCCTTGTTATTGCAGATGCCTGTATTTATTGCCCTCTTTACTACCCTGCAAAATGCTATTGAATTAAGAGGGGCAACATTCTTAATCTGGAGTGATCTGGCAACAAAGGATCCATATTATATCCTTCCTGTATTAATGGGATTAACCATGATTATTCAGCAAAAGATGATGCCATCACCAGATCCAAATCAAGCAAAGATAGGCATGTTTATGTCTATAATCTTTGTCTTTATGTTTATGAATTTCCCATCCGGGTTGGTGCTATACTGGCTGACTCAAAATATCCTGACCATAATCGAACAAATTTTGATTAAGAGAGGGATAGAGAAGTGAAGGTTGATAGGTTGAAGGGTTGATAGGTTGATGAATTTGTGTTCCATCAACTCATCAACTCATCAACCCTTCAACCTATCAACCTATTATGAAAAGTAACACAAGGAGGATAACTATGGCAAATATCGTCGAGCAGCAAGAAAAAACAATTGAGCAACAAGGCAAAACAATGGATGAGGCAATTGAAGAGGGATTGAAAAAACTCGGGGTTTCTAAAGAAAAGGCAAAGATTGAGATCATTTGCGAGGGGAAAAAAGGGCTCTTTGGTTTTATTGGTGGAGTCCCGGCAAAGGTTAAGCTCACACTCATTCATGACAGTGGAGAAATAGCAGTTCAGGTATTAAACGAGATTATAAAATTAATGAATATAAAGGGTAGTGTTAATTCCAGAGAAACAGATGGAAAGCTAATCCTTGATATTGTTAGTGGCGATGCCCATTTTCTTATTGGCAAAAATGGACAAACCATAGATGCCTTGCAATACCTGATTAATATTATGATGAAAAAGTCTTGTCGCCAGGAAAAAGAGATTATTCTGGATATTGCCCAGTACCGGACAAAAATGGATGATAATATTATCCAATTAGCTGTTAAGGCTGCTGCACATGTAATTAACACAGGCAAGGATGTTGTGCTTGACCCCATGAATTCCCATGAAAGACAGCTTATTCATGTAACCCTCCAGAACCATCGAAGGGTAAGCACAAAAAGCATTGGGGATGGAGAATCGAGAAAGGTTGTTATATTCCTTAAGCAAGGGAACAATGGTGATAGAAAGGAGAAAAGCAGCCCTCCACACAAAGGGAATAGACATGCTACTGTCAGGATGTAAGCTTTGGAGTGCGATAGCTCTTACTTGCTAATGCTTTCAAGCCATGCTACTGTCCAGCAATTCTCATTATGGTAAAATGGATAAGGGGGAGATATGGAGATTAATCGGTAGGACCTGTCATCTGCAACAGGACAGGCAGGAATGCCTGTCCTA
>MNYI01000188.1 GCA_001873945.1 Candidatus Desantisbacteria bacterium CG2_30_40_21 | reverse complement strand
TTTACTTTTTCTTTTCTCGAATCTGAATTTACCAGCATTAGTAGCAGGTATGGTTAATAAAATATTGTTTTCTTTAACTGTCAAATCCATTTCTATCTCCTTATTTTAAGCTACTATTTTCCGATTCGTTATATAGCCGGACCCTAATGCCCTTTGGACTCTTTCAAAAGCAATTTTGCAATATTTTTAAACAATTGAGGAAGAAATTTTGTGCTAAAGAATGTAATAAAGAAACTATTGTTTTTTAAGACCCTATCGCATTCTGGCATAATATTATAAAAAAGACTTAAATCAGCATCGTTTCGGATACCATTTTTGTTCAATCCATAAGGTGGGTCAGTAATTATTGCATTTATGGAATTATTTGGAATTAACTTTATCAGATCCAAACAATCTCCACAGATTATTTTATTAATGAAATCTTTAGGATATTTAAGATTAGGTTTGATTATATCTCTATTTTGGATCATTTCCATTTTAATTTTCCTTGCTCACAATGGCAGAAAACTTGTTTATAGTATCATTCATGATTATTCCCGTGTTCCTTCATAATGGCTAATTTTTTTGCCCCATTTTGTCTGGAGATGTCCAAGAGCCTGACCACATCATCCACCATATTTTTTTCTTCAGCTGTAATAGCTACCAACTTATCCTGACTTTTATTTAATGCCTTTCGCAATTCTCCGGGCAAGGTTTTCCATCCAACTATCTTTCCGTTCAAGGATAGCTCTCCATTTGTCTTTAGATTGATACAAACATTGGAAGAGACAGCACATTTACCGGTAGCAACACCTGTTTTTGATTCAAGCACCCGAATCCCTGCCTGCATAAGCATAGGAGCAGTAACCATAAAAATGATAACCAGTATCAAGCTCACATCTACCAATGGGGTAATGTTAGGGGCAGAGATATATTCTGTTTCAAAAGGAGATATTTTCATGGATATTACCGTCCATTAATGAAGTTGACATATCGTAGGGGCAATCCTTACGGTTGCCCTTATTAATGACAAAGCCCAGTTGCGGCGTACTCTTTGTTAACTGCAGCGATTAGTTAGACTATTATTTTTTACCACGAAGAACACGAAATGCACGAAGATTTTATAAAACAAACTTTTTTATACCTTCCTTCAATCTTGGCATTGTTCATAAGTAGATTCAATTAAACTTGGATAGAGAGATCGATGTACTTCTATGGCACATCCGATAACTTTATTGGATATTTCGTCAAATCTCACTTCGTGTTCTTCGTGTTCTTCGTGGTTTAATCTCTTTTAGCCTAACCCTCTGATTCAAGCCCACCGGTGAGCATAACCAATAATTTTCGACTGCATATATCCATACTCATAACCGTGGTCTTCATTTGTTTTGTAAAATAATTATAACACACCACTGCAGGAATGGCTACCATCAATCCAGCAGCAGTAGCAACCAATGCCTCAGAAATACCAGCAGCTACAACAGCCGGGCCACCAGACCCAGATGCAGCCAGATCATGAAACGCTCGAATAATACCAACCACAGTTCCAAATAATCCAATAAGCGGTGAAATATTACCCAGAGTGCCAAGGATATTAAGAAACCGTTCCATCTTGATCATTTGTTCCAATCGAGTACCAATCATCAGCTCTTCTAAGTCAGGTTTGTGAAGGTATCGGTTTATTAATCCTGTTTTTACCACTGCTGGAACCGCACCCATAGTATTATCACAAAAGCTTACAGCCTCCATGAATTTGCCTGCATTGATAAATTTTTGAATACTATCCATAAATTTATTAATATCAACACTTATCTTATGAAAAAACCACCATCGTTCAATAACAAAGGCAAGAAGAAGCATGGAACAGACTAAAAGTATCATCATGGTAAAACTTTCTCTAAGTACAGCCAGAATATCTATGGTCATTACAGTAACCCCCATTTAATGAAAATTAATAAACATTTGAGTATCAGATATAAGTATGCCAGAAATAACGCAAAAAGTCAAGGAAAATTATGGGGGGTGTTGTGTTGCCCAAGATTTTTCTTGACATCCTAATTAATTTATGACATAATAGACTGGTGGTAACTACTTAGAGAGAAGAATTTACCACAGAGACACGGAGAATACGGAGAGACATAGAAGATTTCCGATGTACTGTAAAAAATGGGAAATAAAGGTATTTCTCATCAATTCTTCGTTTTCTTCATGTCTCCGTGGTGAGTAGTTACGATTGGTAATTGGTGAGGTGTACGACTTATGGAATTCAAAAAAAGACATAAAAAACATAAACAGCATGAAGAGCATGAAAATCACGAAAGCAAACAAAGTAATCAAAATAATCATCCGCCCATTGTAGATGAAATTATAGGAATAATGCTGCTTGGGTTTAGTATCCTGTTGATATTTGCCCTAATAGCACCAGATAAAACAGGTAGGGTGGGAGAATGGCTGTACGAAAAGTTCATTAACCCATTTGGCACTGGTGCCTACTTTATTCCTATAGTTATAAGTATTTTTGGATGGGATCGCATTAAAACAAAAGAGTTGCGGGGAATGGAAGGTATCCTGCGGGGCATGGGTGGTATTTTACTATTGCTTGCCATATCTACCCTGCTTTCGCTTTTTTATCTGATTGGAAATATCATGACAAATGGTGGTTTTGTGGGGACATATCTTGGGTTATGGCTGGCAAATAATTTTCATTATGGTGCATTTATAATTGTTTTTACTTGCATCGCATTAGGGTTTATCCTGCTTACCCGATCCTCGGCTATGATACCATTCAATGTTTTGAAAAGGGTATGTGTCTGGGGTTGGGGCATGGTGAGTGCAGGATTATCCAAAGCAGAGGATGAAGAGCAGGAAAGGATAGAGGAAAAATCTACAGCCAAGCACTCTACCAGGGAAAGAGATAGAGAAAAGATAAGGACAGAAAAACAAGAGAAAGAGGAAAAGGAAGAAAAAACAAGGGACATTCATATTCCCAGGATTGTGATGCCAAAGGAGATAGTTATTGCCCCTCATAAAATTATACAGCCAATAGAGGGTGCTGAAAAGATATATCAATTACCAGATATGTCCCTGCTTAAGGATCCGCCGCCTGCATCAGAAGAAGACCTGCGAGAAGACCTGTTGCTGACCTCAAAGCTCCTTGGTGAGACACTTGAAGACTTTGGGATTGATGCAAAGGTTGTTCAGGTAAACAGGGGTCCTGTGCTTACGAGTTTTGAGGTTCAACCTGCGGCTGGTGTAAAGGTATCCAAAATCGTCTCTCTTTCAGATGATCTTGCCTTAGTATTAGCTGCACCAAGTATCCGTATTGAAGCCCCTATACCCGGCAAGCAGGCAGTAGGCATAGAAATACCAAACAGAACTGCAACCATGGTTGGACTTAAAGAGGTACTCCTTGCTGAACAATTTCAGTTTTCATCCGCTATCTTACCATTAGCCCTTGGCAAGGATATTATGGGCAATCCTGTGGTTACAGATTTGACTAAGATGCCTCACATGTTAGTTGCTGGTGCGACAGGGTCAGGGAAAAGTGTTTGTATAAATGGCATTATCATGAGCATATTATACAAGATGCACCCTGACAATGTCAAACTCCTGATGATTGACCCCAAGATGGTAGAGCTAAGTGTTTATGACGGTATTCCGCACCTGCGATTTCCAGTTATTACAGGACCAAAGGAGGCAGTTAAGTGTCTTAAATGGTTAGTCAAAGAGATGGAGGACAGATATAAACTCTTAGCTGCAGAAGGGGCAAGACATATTACAGGTTATAATGATAAGCTCCTCGCAAGAGAGGAAAATACCATGTGTTATGTAGTGGCTATCATCGATGAGTTGGCAGATCTGATGATGGTTTCTTCTCAAGAGTGTGAGGATTCCATTGCCCGATTGACTCAAATGGCAAGGGCAGTTGGCATCCATCTTATTCTGGCCACCCAACGACCATCTGTAGATATTATTACTGGTGTCATAAAAGCCAACTTCCCTTGCCGCGTTGCCTTTCAGGTCTTTTCCAAGATAGATTCAAGAACCATTCTGGATATGAATGGAGCAGACAAGCTCCTTGGTCGGGGCGATATGTTGTTTTTGCCGCCAGGGGCACCCAAACCTATCCGTATTCAAGGGGCGTTTCTCTCTAATGAGGAAATTGAAGATGTTATAAAATTTATTAGGTTGCAAGGATTTGAACCACATCAAGAAAAGTTTACAGCTGATACATTAGAAGAAAAACAAACCATTTTTGATGAGGATGACCTTCTTGAGGATGTTCTCAGATTGGCTGTCAGGAATGAAGGTGTTTCTACCTCTATGATTCAGAGGAAATTGAAGATTGGGTACAACCGTGCTTCAAGGCTGGTTGAAATGTTGGAAGAACACAATTTTGTAGGTCCATCTGTAGGTATAAAACCAAGAGAGGTTTATATTAATCAGGAGGATCTGGACAGGTTGTTTGAACGAAGGTAATGGGACATTGATATTTGATTTCTAATCGCACAGGTCGATATTTTTCTTGACTTCTAGTGGTAAGTTGTAGTATACTTTGTAAGTGTTCAGCCATTAGGAGTCAAGAAAAAAATAAGTTGTACACCAAGAGTCCCTGAGTTGCTTGGCTGGCAAGGCGTGAGAAACGAGCATACTACTGTATGTAAGCGACGAACAACGAAGCCAGCCAAGATGAATCGGTGACACGACTCCTGCAAGTTATTTTTTCTTGACGACTTAGTGGTCAGATGGATACTAACCGCTGATTGCTGATACCTGAACGATAAACCTGATGGGAGCTATCTATGATCCTTGCCGTGTATGACAAACCAGTTCTTCTGGGTGGCAACCCAATTCTTAAACAACCTATACCTATAGCCAGACCAACCCTGCCTGAAATAAATGAGATACAGGATGAATTCTGGCAAATATATAATTCCGAGATGGTGACTAATTCAGGTTTCGTGCAGAGATTTGAAGAAAGGGTGGCAGATTATCTTGAGGTAAAAGAAGCGGTATGTGTTTCGAGCTGCACCTCTGGATTGATGTTGGTTATGAAGGCTCTTGAACTTACTGGAGAGGTTATTTTGCCGAGCTTTACCTTTTTTGCTTCAGGACATGCCCTGTTATGGAATAATCTTGTGCCTGTATTTGTTGATTGTTCACCTCTTACCTATAACCTTAACCCTGAGATTATTCAGGAATGTATAACGCCAAATACCACAGCCATAATGGCAGTTCATATATTTGGTAACCCTGTGGAGATTGAACCCATCCAGAGAGTTGCTACAGATAATAATCTCAAACTTATTTTTGATTCTGCCCATGCCATTGGAACAAGGTACAAGGGAAAACTTGTGGGCAGTTTTGGTGATGCTGAGGTGTTTTGCCTTAGCCCAACCAAGGTATTAACCGCTATTGAGGGTGGTATCATTACAACCAATGACCAGTCGTTAGCAAAAAAGCTGAGAATGGGCAGGGATTATGGAAATTCAGGTAATTATGACTGCGAATTCCTTGGATTAAGTGCCAGAATGGAGGAGTTCAATGCATTGATAGGGCTTAAGGGATTAGAACACATAGAGGAAACTGTTGCAAAAAGAAGCAGGCTGAAGGATATATATCAAGAGAATATTTACCAGATACCGGGTATTTCATTTCAACAGATAGATGTAGGGAATACAAGTAGTTACAAGGATTTATCCATTATTATCAAGAAAGATGAGTTTGGATTAGATAGGGATCAATTAGCCTATGCCCTTGATATGGAAGGGATTACTACCAGAAAATATTTCTATCCACCACTTCATCAGCAGATATTATATAGCAGGTATCAACAATATCCTTTGCCAGCAACAGAATTTGTTTCAAATAATATTCTATGCCTGCCATTGTATTCCCATATGGAAGAGAAAATCGTGCAGGATATATGTCAGGCTATTTGGAGGATATACAGGTATCGAGAAGAGCTCTGGCAGCATTGCAGGTAGGGTTGTGTCTCTGCGATGCAGAAGGAATTAAATCCATGCGATTATTTATCAATATCTTGTTTTCAATCATACTCAGTTTTGTTCGATTGCTCAGGTTTCATCAGGATAGGATTTGTGGGTGGTTTATTCGTATAAACAATCAAATAGTATTAGCCAATATTCCACCCAATCTTAAGAATGAACACCTGTTTCTTTTGATCCCGCATTGCCTTCAAAACTATGATTGTGAATTCAAGATTACGAGTCAGGTCAAAAACTGCCGCAAGTGTGGTAAATGCAGCATTAAGGATTTGATTAATTTCTCAGAGGAACGACATATCATGCTTTCTGTTGCCCCTGGCGGCACACTTGCACGGGCAATAATAAAGGAATATCAACCAAGATTGATTATTGCTGTTGGTTGTGAACGAGAGCTTGAATCTGGAATTAATGATGTGTATCCACTTCCTGTAATAGGGATAATTAACCAAAGACCAAATGGACCTTGTAAAAATACTGTGCTGAATATGAATAAGGTGGAAGAGGTTGTTCAGATTATAACTCAACAGGCTGTTAGGAGTCAAGAAAAATAAGTTGTACCCCTTAGGTGGTGGATATTTCCCTTGATTATCTGTCTTTTGAACCATACCGTTATTTTGCCTCCAATCCCTTCATCCCCTCCTCCATCCTCTGTCTTATCCCCTCAAACCCTGCTAATTGGTCTTCCGGAATATCCCGCATACGGACAATCTCTCCCTGAACAGGAAGGCAAAGGATATTCCCAATCTTTACCCCCTTTTGCAAGGCACAAATTGCCCTCTGGTGATACTTAAGAATAGTCTTTAACATCTGATACTGTTTAGCAAATGAGGTGTAGCTATCAACCGCATCAAAGGCATTTTGATGAAGGAAGTCTTCACGAATAGTCTTAGCTGTTTCAAGTATCAATCTATCCTCGCTGGACAGGGCATCCATGCCTACCAATCGCACAATTTCCTTGAGCTCCCCTTCTCTTTGTAGGATACTCATAGCATTCTGACGAAACTCAGTCCAATCAGGAGAGACTTCCCCTGTCAAAAATTTCTCTATCTTTTCATGATACAGGGAATAACTGGTTAACCAATTTATAGCCGGGAAGTGTCGCTCATATGCCAGCCAATCCTCAAGACTCCAAAAGACCTTTACTACTTTAAGGGTTGACTGAACAACCGGGTCATTCAAATCTCCACCCGGTGGAGACACCGCCCCAATAACACTTAATGCCCCTTCCCTTCCATTGCTTCCACAACAGATAATCCGTCCTGCGCGTTCATAAAACCCGGCAATCCGTGAAGCAAGATAAGCTGGATACCCCTCTTCACCAGGCATCTCTTCCAACCTGCCTGACATCTCCCGCAATGCCTCTGCCCAACGAGATGTAGAATCAGCCATCAAAGCCACACTATAGCCCATATCCCTGAAATATTCAGCAATGGTAATTCCTGTATAGATTGATGCCTCCCGAGCAGTAACCGGCATATTGGAGGTATTGGCTATCAATATAGTTCTCTGCATCAATGGTTTACCAGATTTGGGGTCAAGCAATTCAGGGAATTCCAGCAACACATCCGTCATCTCATTGCCCCGTTCCCCACAGCCAATAAAGATAATTATCTCAGCATCAGCCCATTTGGCTAATTGATGTTGAATAACAGTTTTGCCAGCACCAAATGGACCTGGGGCACAGGCTGTTCCACCCTTGACTATAGGGAAAAAAGTATCAATCACCCGTTGTCCGGTAATCAGGGGCATATTGGGAACCAACTTTTCTTTATATGGCCTTGGTTTCCTGACAGGCCATTTTTGCATCATGCTTATATCCCCTACCCCATCCTTAGTCCGTATTTTGGCAATAGTCTCAATAACAGTAAATTCTCCTGTATAAATATCTGTAATCTCACCCTCAATACCATGAGGTACCATAATTTGATGTTTAATAAGCTCGGTTTCCTGAACACATCCTAAGATATCACCGGCTGTAACCCTATCACCGTTTTTTACCACTGAAACAAATGCCCACTTCTTTTCACGATTCAAGGCATTGGTTTTAACCCCTCGAGGGATATAATCACCGGCAAGTGTCCTGATAACATCTAATGGTCGTTGAATACCATCGTAAATTGACGAAAGTAGCCCGGGTCCAAGCTCTACACTCAATGGTTCACCCGTTGTTACAACAGATTCACCCGGGCCAATACCGCCTGTCTCCTCATATACCTGAATGGATGCTTCATGCTCAGCAATCTCAATAATCTCCCCAATCAATCCAATATCACCAACCCTCACCACATCTGCCATCCGTGCCTGAGCCATATCCCTTGCCACAACAAGTGGACCGGAAACCTTTGTAATTATTCCTTGTTCCATAGAAACACCTCCATTAACCTTCTCTGCTGATGTAACATGTGCATCTTACCCATGATTTATACTCAAGTGGGGCATAAATTGCGATTTTTCTCAAGTGAGGATTAATCAAGGAGAGCAAGGCGTGAAGGTGAGCAATAGTATACTATTGCGAACCTGAACAACACAGCTATCGTTGATTAAGACCAGCGAAAAACGCAATTTATGCCCCACTTGAGTATAAATTTCACAAACTGGGAAACTTGTGCCACCTCGCTGAGTAGTTACCACTCCTCATTTAACTCCCACCAACTCTGCCTTTAGCCAACCAGCATTGGTCTGACATTCTATTTTTACCGGCAATCGATTTTCATCATTTGTAAACCAGATAACTACGCCCCCGGAAGACTCCACAACCTTTAAGGTAGAAAATTTACCTTGTGGCACACGAATCCTTTCTTGCTTTTCCACCCTTACCGTTATCGCCTTGTCCCCGTCTTCGTTAAGGAGAGCAAGAGAATGAGAATCATTCAGCTTTAGTTTTTTCCCCCGCAAATAATAAATTAAGGCAGGGATATTCATGGTATTAGGGGAAAGAATTATCCTTTCCCTTTTATCATCCTTTACTGTGGTTATTATCCCAAAATGATTCATCTGGTCAAGTTCAACAGTCCAATTCTTGATATATTTGCCTTCCTGTATCTGATTCTTGATATACACTGGCAAAAGATTTTTCATTGAAATGTGTGTTTCAATCTTGTTATGCAGTTTATAAATTTTTGAAACAAATGGTGCTGTTCTGGTTTCAGAGATTAATTGAAGGGTTTGAGATCCAGGCAACAAACACGCTGCAATGGTCTGATTCCCTATCTTCATCCCAAACATTTCTATTGAAAAAGATAATGTCTCTTTCTCCTTAAATGGCAAACTTTCGGCAAACCCATAATTACAAAATGTAATAATTGTGCAAAACAACAATACTATTTTCACATCTACCGTCCCATAGCCAATCTTGAAATAAGATACCTTGGCAACCTTGCCTCAGTCATCTGTTGTTGTGTTTTTTTAATATCATACGCAACCTTTTTTATGGTTACAGTTCTTGTCTGCATATCTAATATTCCAAAGGATGCTCTCTCATCCCCATCCCGTGGCTGGCCAACACTTCCAACATTAATAATACTCTGAGTATCCTTTATCAGAGAAAACACATCCTTATCTATAAGCTTCAAACTTTGAACAGGTTGTCTTTGTTTTCTAAAAAAAGCATAGGGATGATGAGTATGTCCTACCAATAGAAGTTCTCTGTGCTGCATAAGTTCAAAACTCCTTTTTGCATCTGCACCAGTCACAATATATTCACCCGTAAAGTTATACAAACTACCATGAACAAGAATAAAATCCTTTTGTGACAATACCTCTGGAAGGTAGAAAAGGTATTCTTTGTTTTCCTTAGTAAGTTGATCCTCTGTCCAGAAAATTGCCTCCTTAGCATATGAATTAAACCAATCCATATCCTTCCAACCAATACTGGCAAGGTCGTGATTGCCAGCAAGTATCAGCCCATCAAGACCCCTTATTCTTTCCACACACTCATTTGGGTTTGGACCATAACCAACAATATCTCCTAGACAAATTATTTTATCTACTACCCCTATTGCATTTAAGACTGTATCTAAGGCTGTATAATTACTATGAATATCAGATATTATTCCATATCTCATTGTATTCCCAATATTCCTTTTATAACCCCGGCTATAGTTGATTTCTCATTTTCCTCTGGTTTTTTCTTAATTCTGGCGATTACCCCTTCCCCTGCTTGCGGTGTTTGCATATTCGCAATAACATCTACAGCTACTTGATACGCATATTGTCCCTCTTCAGAGATAGTTACTCTATCCTTACCATATTTTTCGGCAATACTCCCGATTTGGTTACTACTATGCTTTTTAATTCGAATATTTTCTTGTTCTTCCCTTGGCCTTGCCCTTTCTCTTTCCATTTGTTGCTGTTCTTCTTCATTGGTTACTTCCTGTGGTCTAAGCATGTTATTCAGGTTAAAGATATCCATTTTTGCATCACTCCTTTAAGTCCTTAACATCCTTCTCATCTGTATCTTTAACGAGTCGAGACAGATCATCTACTTCTATATTTTCAATTTCAATAGATACATGGTTCTTTATCTCATCTGTAGCCTTTTTAATCTCCCTGAGTCCCCGTCCAAGTGCCCTGCCAATCTCAGGCAATTTCCTTGGGCCAACAACGATTAAGGCAATTATCAGAATAACAATAAGCTCTTGCGTACCTATTCCAAACATTATTTCTCCTCACAAATACTTAATCATTGTTTCTATCGATCGTTTTTTAGGTCCCAGACCAGATTTATCTGCATAACCAACAGGAACTACTGCCATAAATTCACCCTTTGGCTCATCCAAAAATTTCAAGACATCATCTTTAATCAAGAAAAGTATGCCTAACCAGACTGTGGACAGTCCAAGGGATGTAGCCGCTAAGAGTAAATTTTCAATTGCAGCTGCAGAACTCTGAATCTCCATGGTACGAAAAAAATCATTTGCCATTTCTTTTTCTATCTTAAAAAGATCTACCCCATGTTCAATAAGTCCACCTGTATTGACAACAATAATTACCACAGTTGCACTGCTAATGCTCCGAGCAGCCATACGAAGCAGGGTAGATGCTGGCCGTGGGAATTTGTTTGAATTGGCAACTATAAGATTAGCTAATTCTTGCTTCTTTTTATCCTTTATCACAATAAATCGCCATGATTGTTGATTATGTGCAGAAGGAGCAGTGTTTGCAGCCTGAAGGATAATATTTATCTGCTGGTTGGATACTTCCTGAGGAGTAAATGACCTGATGCTTCGCCGATTATTAATAGTTTGTAGTGTTTCATTAAGCTGAAAGATTGAATCATTGTTTATCATAATTTCCCCACATCCAACCCTGCAAATGCCTTCAACATTGCCAGCCCCTGAGATTGACTCTTTTCCGGATGGAATTGCACCGCATAAAGGTTATTCTGCCAGATAGATGAGACAAATTCTACACCATAATCCGTTGTTGTAGCAATAACCCCTGTATCTTCAGGTACTACGAAATAGGAATGGACAAAATAGGTAAAGGTTTTGTCCGATATATCTTGCAATATAGGAGATTTTTTTCTTATATTTAATTGATTCCAGCCCATGTGAGGAACTTTTAAGGTAGAATCTTGAAACCTCACCACCCTTCCCTTGATAATATCAAGACCAGAGCAATGCCCAAACTCTTCACTTTCAGTAAAAAGCAATTGCATACCAAGGCATATTCCCAAAAATGGCTTACCAGAGGAGATACTTGAATGGATAACCTCAATAAGTCCAAGATTTTTAAGATTATCCATTGCATCGCTAAAGGCACCAACCCCTGGCAGAACCACGGATGATGCTGTATCAATAACCTCAGGATTGCTGGTAATTATTGCCTCAGCCCCTACCATTTCAAAACCCTTCTGAACAGAACGAAGGTTTCCTACCCCATAATCAATAATAGCAATCATTTAACAATTTCCTCTATACTATCCTGTAAAGTTTTTTACTGTTGCTAAAAATTCTTTTGCATGTTGAACATGCTCTGCTGATTTTTCGATTGATATTTCAGCTAATTCCTTATAATCTGCCTCTTGTCTATTATCAAAAGCATTATGGAGAATTTTGTAACTACTCACCACAGAGACACGGAGGCACAGAGAAGAACATCCCTCTCTCCTTTGATAAGGGGGAATTAGGAAAATACAAAACCAT
>MNYI01000221.1 GCA_001873945.1 Candidatus Desantisbacteria bacterium CG2_30_40_21 | reverse complement strand
ATCCATTCTTCTTCCGGAATAGCAAGATATTTACCCCAATCATCTATGCCCTTAATTATACTCAAGTGGGGCATAAATTGCGTTTTTCGCTGGTCTTAATCAACGATAGCTGTGTTGTTCAGGTTCGCAATAGTACACTATTGCTCACCTTCACGCCTTGCTCTCCTTGATTAATCCTCACCGAAAAAATCGCAATTTATGCCCCACTTGAGTATATCTCAACGATCAGTTCCTTCTTCTAATCTGTTTCTGGTAAGTAAAGGGTTTGAATTGGTAGTCAGGGATATGGATGTATACCTTACTATGGCTCTGAAGGGACAAATGCCAGTGTCAGAGGGGTTGCCTCTGAAAGATGTCAGGGGTGTGGTTCAACAACAAAAGGGCTTGTTGTTAGAGATGGATGCGGATATTGTTAAGGCTCTATCTGAGGAGGGCAAAAGACTCAAACAACAGGGTGCCTCTTCTCTCCTTGAACAACATGAGGTATTTATTCAGAGATATCGGCAAAACATGGATAATTTGCTTAAGGTTTTAGAGCAGATAATCAAGGCAGATGATGGACAATTGTTTCTCGAGATTGAGGCTGCCTTGACATGTATCCATCAGTTGATACCACCAAAAGAGTTACAAGAGCCCCATCCCTCTTTGCCAGAACCACCAACCAATGTTCCACCATTCATTCAACTGCCTATGGACTCTGTGACTATTGATGAGATATCAAGTAGTTTTGAGGAAGAAATGTTTCCGAAAAATAAAAAACAAATTGCCCCTTCCTTACAGTCTGCTCCAATAGATGAGTCTATCCTTCTGGCTGAAACACCAGATATTCAGATAACCCCTGAGATACGGGCATTGGCTGAGAAGTTGGAACATTCGCCGGTAAAGATATTTGAATGGGTATACAATAACATTGATTATACCCCATACTATGGTTCGTTCAAGGGTAGTCAGCATACATTGTTAGAGAAATCAGGTAATGATTGGGATACCTGCTCATTACTCATGGCATTGTATCGTGTCTCAAATATTCCCTGTCGATATGTAAGGGGCGTTATTCGTATGGATATTGAAACAGCCATGAACTGGATTGGAGTAAAAAATCCTCAGGCAGCAGGTAATGTATTTTATTATTCCGGATATCCAATCACAAGCTTACTTAGCAGTGACAGACAAACCCTGCTTGGGTTTAGCGGGTTGGAACATGTAATTGTTGAGGCATATCTTCCGTATGGGAATTATCGGGGTATTTGGAATGATTCTACGGAAAAGATATGGATACCACTGGATCCGAGCTTTAAGAATTATGAGTATACAGAGGGCAATCTTAATGCAAGGAATGTAGATTTTGCTACCTCCACCTATTATGCTAAGGTACAGGAATTATCTCCGATTGAATATCACAAGGCACAGATTACTGGCAATCAGAAAGAGATGCGGATAACAAGACAGATTAAGCAGAAAAGATTCGAGTTTTTGCCAGAGGTATTGCCATATTATGGAAGCAATATGGATGAGGATAAGGGCGTATATTATCCCTATTGTATCTGGCGTGGAAGCCTTGATACATTAACCAGCTTGGAGGAAAGGCACAGATTTCGGATATTTGCTGGTGCTGGGTATAGTGAGGTTGAAGCACACTTGAGTTTTCCAGATGCCTATGGCAAAAGGCTGATTCTTAGCTATGAGCCTGCTACAGAAAATGATAAAAAGGTTATGGATGAGGGGCATTTTTATCTGGCTAAGTTCAAGGCAGTATTCAGATTGGATGGGGAAAAGATAGCCGAGGGTAAAAAGGAGCTAAGTGCACGGGATATTGGAGGGACAGAATTGGCAGGAATATATCCTATTTATCCTATACCAAAGGAAAAGGATGCAGAGGGCAATGGAGCTATTGGTACGGTAACAAAATTTACAAGAGTTTCTGTTGGCGGATGTCATGCCTTTGTTGTGGATACAAACGGGGATACCGATAGGTTAATAGAAAATAGGATACAGAAGATTGTAGATGATATTGATACAGAAAACACAGGATTGGTGGATGAAAGGGTTATTGGCGAGATATTGAATATTGCCGGGTTGAGGTATTTTAATAATTGCGAGAGACAAGCAAAGGAGATAGCCAGCCTGAATCATTACTATTATCAACCAAGAATAAGCAATGCAATCTTATCCCAACGAATATCTCCAATTATGTTGGCTGGGAATGTAACCGGGATTGAGTTGACAAATGAATTTATAGATGCTGATGTATGGGACGACAAGTATGGTGATTTTCTTTGTCCTGTTGAAGGTGTAGGGGATAAGAAAGAAAGGAATCTATCTATATTGATTGGTGCCAATGGTTCATATTTTGAGCATAAGGTATTAGAGGATACATTTGATGTCCCAGCTGTCTCCACTGTAAAGATTATTCAACTGGCAAATGAGCGGGGTATTGCTATACGATATATTACAGCTGATACTATTAGTGTTCTGGATGAGATAGGTATATCAAATGCTGCTAAAAAGTATATTCGTAATTGCCTTACAGAACATCCAGAACGAGTGATTATTATCCCTGAAAAAGAGATTGAATATCATGACTGGGTCGGAATTGGATATATTGTGGAGGATACTGAGACAGGAAATGGGGGGTATATGATTTCTGGGGGTCTTAGGGGTGGGGAGACGGCGGAGGGGGCTGGATGTGAACGAGCATTATGGAAAGTGTCCAAGAAAGAATCCTATTGGAAAAATGTGAAAAAAGCAATAGGTGCAGGATATGCAGCTGCTGAAGGTGCACAGAAAGTAATGGATGAAGTAGGGAGAATACTTGGAAAAGATTTAAAAACATATCAGGAAATGCAAGACTGGGCTAAAGCACTCAGATGGTATAACGAACAAGGCTATGACATAACAGATCCATGTCTAATGATTCGAGCATATAAAGATGCGACTGGAAGAGATTTAACCCTAACAGTATGGCAGGAGGCAACTAATGCAGCTATAAAAGAGGCACTAAAAAACTATACTATGTAGAAGTCACTTCAAGTATTTTAATGAGAAAAGACATGATTAAGGAGCATATTAGAGATGGAGAAGTTTAAAAAGTTTAGGATGTTTCTGATAGCTATAGTTATTATTGGATGTTCTGGTTGTAAAGAGAAAATAAGACTTCTTCATCCTATTCTTCCTTCCACTGAAATTATATTTGTGAGATGTAAGCCATTTGCTGAATGGTCATTATGGGGAATGGATAGAGATGGAAAAAACCAAATAAAATTGATTGCAAAACCAAAACCAATTCGTAATCCTTCATGGTCTCCAGATGGAAATAAGATTATGTTTGTTTGCGGATACGGAGATGCTTATGGAGACGAATATGCACATATTCCATCAGAGATTTGGATAATTGACACGGCAACAATGAAAACAAATAAAATATCCGTAGAAAAAAAATATAAAATATCTGGTGATGTATGTTGGTTCTCAAGTGGAGAGCAAATCCTTTTTACTACTGGAACATGTCGTCGAGAGACTTATATAGTAGACATTTCAGGCAAGAATTTAACAAAATTGCCAATTCCTTATAAAAATAATGAAAGTCGAAGAAGTATTGTATGTTCACCGATAGAAGATACAATTATTATTTGTGCTCTCAGAGGAGAAGGATGGAAAATTTACATAACGGATAGTAAGGGAAGAAAAATAGAACGATTGACAGAAGCATCTTCTTCAACAAGTGAAATTTCACCTTGTATTTCATTAGATGGAGAATGGGTTGCTTTTGATAACAGTGAAAAAGGATATCACAAAATAATTTTGATAAGTCTTAAGACTAAAAAAAGATATGAAATTTCACCTTTTTCTAAACATTTATATTTGAGTCGCAGTATGTGTTTTTCCCCTGATGAGAAAAAGCTTATTTTTGAATACGATATTCCAGAAGTATATAAAAATGATCTCTATACTATCGACATCAATGGTAAGAACTTAAAGAATTTAACTAATACACCAGATTGGGATGAATCAAGTCTCTCATGGCGACCGATTGTTAAAGTGGGGAGAAGAGGAGAATCCTGAGATAGGGAATGGGGGGTATATGATTTCTGGGGGTCTTAGAGGTGGGGAGACGGCGAAGAAACAATCAAAGACTTTGCAATGGTTGAAAATTTTCAGCGAAGAGGTTATAAATAGATTATGTCCGAATCCAATTCCATCAATATTTACTGATCCAAAAACCATGGAATCAACAATAAATATACTAAACCATAATACACAACAATATCTTCTTTATCGAGATGAACTTGGATATTCTGATAAAGACAATCCTTATTTTACTAAACCAAGATGGAAAGATGGACAGTTACGAACATATCAAGATATTAAATAATAATAAGGTGAATGTAATGAGAAAAAAAAGAAGATATATAATAGTTATGGCTACATGTATATTATGCTTTTTTGGAATTATTTATTTTATTGTCCCAAAAATATTATTTTATACTCAAATGTATGATAATAGGATTAATGTTGCCATAAAAAATGCTACAGATATTCATGATTTATTAGAAGAAGCTATTCATTGTATTGAAAAAAGACAATATTATAGTGCAATAAAATTATATCAAAAAGTAGTTCAAGATTATCCTTATCACAAGAAAACTGAAGGAGCACAGCATGCTATAGGTTCTTGTTATGAATGGGCAGGTAATTATAAAAAAGCAAAAGAGGCATATAATATCTTTATGAAAAAATATCCTGATAGTAAGTTAGCGGAAATATGTAGACAACATGTTGTAGAATTAGATAATCCAATTTATAGAAAAGTAAATGATGCTATGGTAGATAAGCCAGAACAATTAGATAAAATAATTAAGAAATGTCAAAAGATTGTTAATAATTCATCAGGACAAAAAAAAACAGATGCTATGCTTAAAATGGGAGAATGTTATTTTCTTAAAAAAGAATATCTTATGGCTATAGAGATTTATCAAGAAATAATAAGTAATTATCCAGATTATTCAAGAATTCGTGAAGTAGAGCAAATGATAGGTGTATGTCAGGGATTACTTGGTAATTATGGAAAAAGATGAAGGATGACAGTTTTTTGTGGCAACATTAGATTAAGTTCAGCCATACAACATGGAGGCTTTTATGTTCAATCACAAATTAACCTTAACATTATTTTACCTTTTATTATTCGTCTGTCCAGCCTTTTCCTCTTCTCTCCCTCAAGCCATCTCTTACCTTTACACCCAGCAGCATCCAGATGGCAGTTTTGGAGCTGCAACATCTTTTAGAGATACCTGTGTAGCGGTAGAGACTTTATTGGAATTGGGGCAAAAGGATGATGAAAGGCTGAGGAAGGCAATTGGCTACATAAAGACAATCGATGTTTCTACTACAGACTATTTGGCTCGCAAGATACGAGTATTAGCAAAAGCAGGGGAAAATGTAGATGAGCTTGTCCAGAGGCTTGTTAGTTATCAAAATGAGTATTATTGGGATAGACAATTCAAGGAAGATGGTGGGTTTGGGTATGAGATGTGCTATCCAAGTGATGTAATAGATACCGCTTTGGCAGTATCCGGGCTGGTATTGCCTGAGTTTGAGGGTAAGGATGATGTTTTGGGATTGGCATGGAATTGTTTACTTAATATGCAGGGATGGGATGGATATTGGAGGTATTCATGGAGTGGAGAGAAGAGCCTCTCGCTTACATGCTTGGGCATTATTGCCTTATCTGAGCTGATTGAATCTGGAATACCACCATCTGAGATTGGCAAAGAGATAAAGCAAACACTTGATACCACAGCCTTGTACACTATTCTCCAAAATCAGAATGAAGACGGCAGCTTTTGTGATGGTGGGATTATTGAGACAACTAATGCCTGTTCTGCTCTGGCACATACCATGTATCGTGATTCTGAGAGAACAAAGAAAGCTGTAAGTTTTATCCAGAGTAAACAGAATACAGACGGCAGTTGGAACAACAATGTCTATGAGACTACATTAGCATTACAAGTATTGTCCGTAGCAAAGATGCCAGAGCTGACAATCTTGCCAAAAAGTGGCACGGTTGGGATGTTGATAACGGTAAATGGCAACGGCTTTTGTGCTGGTGAGTCGGTAAGGATTGACTTGGGGAAGAGCGTAAGTGTAGCAGTAACCACAGCATCTACCTGCGGCACATTCACCACAGCGTTTGTTGTGGATACACAACCATATGGCACACATACAATCAGCGTTATTGGCATTACCTCTGGCAGCAGAGCTGATGGGGTGTTTAGAATACTTGGTGGCATCACTGCGATTAGCCCAGTCGAGGGCACAGTTGGGATATTGGTAATGGTAAATGGCACTGGCTTTGGTGCTGGTGAGTCGGTAAGGGTTGACCTTGGGAATAGCGTGAGTGTGGCAGTAACCACAGCATCTACCTGCGGCACATTTACCGCAGTGTTTTCAGTGGATAATCAAGCAATTGGCACAAAGACAATCATAGCAAGGGGCATACTGTCCGGGCAAAAGGCGTATGCCTATTTTGTGGTCAAGGCAGGACTATCAAGGTTGACTATGGCTGGCAGGGTAATGGATACAAGGAGTAATAAACCTGTTAAAGGGATAAAAATAGAGTTGTTGCGTGGCAAACAGGTTGTTATGGCAATATTTACCACCACAGATGGAAGGTATGAGCTGCGAGATATTCCCTTAGGTGAGTATTCGCTCAAGGCAAGCAAACAAAGGGTTGAGGTGTGGAAATGGTATGGATGGGTGTGGAAGGTTGTTTGGGATGAATATATCCCAGATACAAAAGAAGGAGTCAGCCTTGACTCAAGCTATAATCTTTCAAGCATAAACTTTTACATGCCCAGATGTAATGGCTATTTTTTGAACAGTGATTATGGATATATGCAGGAAAAACCCAACAATACAAGGATAAGCCTTGAAACTCGTAACTGGTCATCGTCATATAGATTTTATCTATATCCAGCAAAGCCATTGGTCAATGATATAGTTGGCTACAACTCAGCGGTATCCGGAATAAATGGGACATCGTTCTGGTATTGGTCATGGAAGGAAAGAAAATGGGTATATGCCTTAAGCAACTGGAATATCCAGAAGGCAACGATTGATACGGCAAATAATCGTTTGGTAATTGATGTAACCTTGAGAGGGTTGTGGTGGTGTCGGACATCATTTAACCATACATACCTGCTGGAGTTCAATGAAGGAAATAAGAAACAAGCATCAATGCAAGAACTAATGTCTGCTGGATATAAGGAGGAAACTACCCCTGATCACTTATTAGAAAGGAATGGAACTGAATTACCAGCCTCAACGGTATTTCTCTCACCCATACCAACTCAAGTAAACTCTGCACCTTTGTTAAGCGATGATCAGGCAAAGACATCTATTATGGTCAAGGATGTCAGAAAAGATCTATCCACAGCCGAGATTAAGCTCAGGTTTGACCCAAACAAGGTAAAGGTAGCAGATATAGAATCGCCAACCCTTCCTGATACTGGAATAGAGATAGTCATTGACAAGAGAATTGACAACCAGAAGGGAGAGATAGAGATAAAGGCAGTGGTTAGGGAAAAGGAAAGAGAGACAGAAACACAGCAAGGACAGGAAACAACAGAAATACAGCAACAGTCTCCCTTGTTTGAAACTGATGAAAAAGTGTATGAAAATATTGAGGATGTAGAGAATATTGCACCTATTGCCAATTTAATTCTTCAACCAGCAGATAGGACATCTGGAATCAGGGCACCACTCCTGTCTACATATGATATGATGAATGCTGTCAGCATCGTCTCAATTGAATTGAAGGATACAGATGGCAATGCGATTGAAGCAAATGTGGTGGGTAATAATGTTGTTGCAAATGTTCCAGAGCAAAATTTGAAAGCTGTCTATTGCTATCCAAACCCGAGTACTGATGGGCAGATAAACTTTGAGAATCTGACAAGACAGGTGAGGGTGCAAATATACAACATTGCTGGCGAGCTGGTGTATGACAGAACGCATACCACGGATGGCAAATGGGTCTTTAGATGTGAGAACAATGATGGGGATAAGGTGGCCAGTGGGGTATATATCTACATTCTGACCAATCCAGAGACAGGTGAGATAAGGAAGGGTAAGGTTGGGGTGATACGATGATTAGCAGAAGTGTCGAATGTTAGGGTAGGGAACAGGTAGGCTTGTCCTCTATTACTATTCTGTCAAATCTAAATTGACGGATAGCCTCCTCTATTTGCAATGGTGGTAATACACACTTAGTGGGACAGGTTTGGTAGGACAGGCTTCCAGCCTGTCTCTCTCTGTCTCCCTTCTTTTGCTATCCCCTTAATATATAACCACTTATTTCACAGGTTGGAAACCTGTCCCACCAACTCCCATCTAAAACATTTAGTAATCGACACCGACATCCAGTTATACTCAAGTGGGGCATAAATTGCGATTTTTTCGGTGAGGATTAATCAAGGAGAGCAAGGCGTGAAGGTGAGCAATAGTGTACTATTGCGAACCTGAACAACACAGCTATCGTTGATTAAGACCAGCGAAAAACGCAATTTATGCCCCACTTGAGTATATATTCTAAAAGCCATAATTAAAATTGCTGAATAATTCTTGACATATATGAGAATTTGTGTTATTATTTGATTGTGGGGGTGATCAAAATGTATACTTCAAAACCTCTTTCAGGACAAAAAGGTATGGCTTTAGCCATTACTTTATTATTTCTTCTTATTCTGGTAATGAGTGGGAGTTTATTCTTTATTGCCAGTCAAACTGAGCTACAGCATGGTAGTTCCTACACTCGTCGCATAGAAGCATTATCTGTAGCTGAATCTGCAGCAGAGCGGGCACTCTGGAGATTAGGTAATCAAATAGGCACTCAGAGTTGGTCAGCCATAAGTGCAGATGAATGGAATACTAATTTTGGTGGGGATACCAACTTTATTAAGGTAGCTTCGGGTCAATACATGCGTGTTTCCTACCCTGAAGTCATATATCGTGGCACAGATTATGCCAATGTAAAGGTTATTGCCACTGGTATGCTTGGACGCGAAGAGGGGGGAAAGGTGATTTCTATCTCTACAAAGCAGATTGAGATCATTGCTAAGATAAACAGGACGGTACCTTTAAGCGAGCCAAAGGTATTTGATTATGCATATTTTATTAACAACTGGGGTTGGTGGTATTATGGCGGCGGTGAACACTGTTTGGGTAGTATGAGATCAAACGGTAGGTTTGATGTTCAAAGTGTATATAATCCTCCCAGAGGAAGGGTTACGATTGATGGAAGTGTAGAGGCACACTTTGATGCAGATTATCACAGTTACTCACCAAATGGACTGGCTGGATTAAGATCCCGCCCCCCTACCTATGATCAAAAACCATATAGAAGACCAAATTTGAGAAAAGAGAATATCCCAAACCTGCAAGATATGGATTATTATAAAAAAATCGCAGAAGGTTTTAACCCGGATACAGGGACATATGATCATCCCTCAGGTGTGATTAGAATAGGTACTACAACATTTACAAATGATGGGGTATTTGGTGATGATGAGCCCCATAAAAACCTGATACTGATTGGTACAAACGATGCCCCTATCGTGATTGAGGATAGTGTAGTTATTGAGGGTAATCTGATAATAAAAGGTGTGGTTCAGGTTATAGGACATAGAACAGGCTATGAGAGATCCGGGGCAATTTATGTGGGTAGAAATGTATACATTGCCGGAAATATCCAATATGTCGATGGACCGAATTGGTCTACCTATCCTCAGTGGCAGCAGTATTCCGGTACTGACTATATAAATCCAGCCAGTAGTACCTTTAATATGGTTGGTAATGATGATGGCTTACCCGGTAAATCACTAATGGATACATGGGTTCACAATAATGCCACAAAGACTCTTTTATCAGTGTCTGCAAAGGGTGGGTTGGTTTATGGAAATTATTCATCTGGTGATTGGCTTTCAAATAGATGGCTTTTTAATATGGGAAGTGAGGATGTTGGGGCAGACGGCATACCAGGTACAAATATATATGTAAATGGTACATGGACAGATCCAACAGAAGGGGATGGCATCTTTCAGCCAGCTACAGAGGACCTTGATGGGGATAGGGTTTTTCGCGAGGGTAATTATACTTGGAAGGATGTAAGCACTACTGGGGGCAATAGCAACAATTCTGAACCATTAAAGAACTTTGCCGGACTTGGAAGGACAGCGGATGACCATGGTAGGTTATGGGATCCAATAGAAAGAAAGTATATTACCCATTATGGTGAAACAGCTACAAATATGATTAGTACCATAGATGGTGTTTATTATACCCAACATTTTCTTGCCGGCAGGGTAGCCAATTCACCCAATTTTCATGGCTCTCTTATCAGCAAGGATGAGGTAATTGTCTACTCTGGGGTATTAAAATTAATACAAGATGCTCGATACCATAGTCATTATCGAAAGGATCCAAATTTTCCCATCTATTTATTTCCACCAGGTTCAATTCCTCTTGATGAGGAGGGTGAGATATTAGGGGTATTGCAAAGTGGGGGGGTACTTAGCTGGAAAGAGGTTCGCTGAAAATAGGTTTATGAGTTGATGAGTTTATAGGTTAAAGGAACACAGATTATAAACCTATAAACCTTTCCCTTTCCAACTTATCAACTTATCAACCCATCAACTTATCAACTTTTTGTGTCTTCGTGGTGAGTAGTTACAAAAAATGTAACACAGACATTCTTGTCTGTGATTGGAGGTTCACTGAAAAAATGAAACAGATTATATTTGTAACTGTATTTTTATCGCTCTTTTTTACCGTAGGAACTGTTGATGCCAGATGGATTCCAGAAAATGCTACCTCTGAGGATATAGATAGATTGATACAGATGGAAAAAGAGGATAAGGAAAAGATAATTAAAGAACAATACCTTAAAAAACATAAGATAGAGCAAAAAAGGGAAAAAGAGGGACAAAATGTTACGACAGAAGGAATGATAGAGAAGAAAGGGGAGAGGGGGAAGGAAGGCAGGGAGATTTCTCCGCAAGTATTATCATCAGATGCACAACAACAAGTTGTTTCAGGAATATCAGGAATATCAGGAGTATCTACCCCAGAACAAAAAACATCAATTACAGGTCAAGAAGAAGGAAAAGCAGCAGGTATTGCAAAACCAATAGAGATTAAAAAACCCGGTTGGAAAGATTGGTTAATTATCGGACTTTTTTTATTTATTTCTATTGGCTCTTTAATATTTTATTTCTATTCCATAAATAAAATAAATAAGAAAATAACTGATAGGCGTATTACCTCAAAAGGGATAACCTTAGTAGAGATATTGATAGCTACAGTAATAGTTGCTATAAGTATCTTATGTATCTTAAAGGCATTTCAGCAATCCTCTCTTATCCATCCTCACACCGGCGAAGCAAGTAAGGCAATAACACTGTGTCAAGAAAAATTAGAAGAGATACGGAGCATGCCCTATGGAAGTCTTACTGTAGGGACAATAGAACAACAAAAGATAAGTATGCCACCCTATGGTTGGAATGGGAATACCCCGATAAATGGTGGAGCAACCCGAAGCGTAACAATAAAAAAAATAAAAGAAGAAGGATCCCCTCCAACATTTGAAGAGACAGATGGTGCCTTTGATTATTTGAAAGCAACCGTTAAAATGGAATGGGGCACTACACCCCTTAAACGGGAATTGAGTGTTTTTATTGCCGAAAGACCGTGACAGGTCAGACAGGTCAGACTAGTCAGACAAGAGGTAAATATGAATCTGCAACGACATCAAAAAGGATTTACCCTTTTAGAAATACTTATTGCCATGGGTATAATAGGGATTATAATCATGGTGATGAGTTTTGTTTTTGTTGGTGCTACAAAGTTGTGGCTCTCAAGTGATGTCCATATGCAGGCACAACAAATGGCAAGAAACATACTCTCTGGCGACCCTCACCTGAAGGTAGAAAAAGGAACAGGAACTGTAACATGGCAGGGAATACTTAATGAACTTCAGACTGCGTGCCTCCTTCTTCCTGCTAATCCTGGGGGGACACAAACACTTGCCTCAAATAAGATTAGATTTGCTACAGAGGCTTACATTCAGGATGGTGGGGATAATATCTGTCACTCTTCCAATCCCGCTACAACACAGGGTATCTCAGATATTCTGATAGCAACATCAAGCTCAATTTTTATTATTTGTGGAAAGGATGGAAAATTTCGCTCTACGCCAGGGGATACATTATTTAGCAGGGATGCAGATCCAGACAAAATCGTGGAAGAAGATGATGCAGATGATATACTTTATGGTCGTATTATCTGTGGACCAGATGGCACAATCTCAACTATGAGAAGGACTGAATCAGATGATGTTAGAACAGCTTCTTCAACTATTGGATCAATACTTATTAACCCGGGAATAAATAATCGATTACAATCTATACTTGGAGATAATAATGGGGATGGAGACCTTCGGGATACTAATGATCAGACAAATCCAGATGAATATATTGTAGGCGATGTTATCAGCTATAAATTTGATGCTACTAAAAAAACCATTACTCGCATACTAAATGATACTACTGAAACAACCATTGGAACGGACATCTCTGATTTTTCTTTAAGTTATTACGATGCTGCTGCTTCTCCAACTACTGACTTAAGTAGTGTCAAACAGATAGCTGGCACACTAACCGTTGCTATTCCCAAAAAGGCTGGAGCTGCATATGCTACATATACACTTACATTTAAGGTGAATCCAAGAAAATTGGATCCAGCGTTTGGTGGAATGTAATGAAAATCAACCACAAAGGCATGAAGATACAAATTATCATCCTATCTGTTATCCTCTTATTTACCTCATCCGTATCAGCCCAGGATGAATTTGGGAAAAATAAGGTTAGATACAATAAGGTTGACTGGAAGATATTAAAAACAGAGCATTTCGAGGTATATCATGACCAGAAGACGGAAAAGTTAGCCAGAGTTGCTGCATCCATGGCTGAAGAGGCTTATGCGTCTATCAGTCATAGTCTGAGGCATCAGGTCTCAAATCCCATTCCATTTATCATCTTCAAATCTCATTATGACTTCCGTCAGACAAATATTATTACAGAATTGATTGACCCCGGGGTAGGAGGATTTTCTGAGGTTATAAAGTCTCGCATGGTTATCCCCTTTGACGGCAGTTACTTACAATTCAAAAAAGTTATTACCCATGAGCTTGTCCATGTCTTTACCTATGATGTTCTTTATTCTAAGGGCTTAGAATCCATGCTTTCTGCCTCTGCTATCCCGCCCATGTGGTTTATGGAGGGGTTGGCTGAATTTGAAACAAGAGCATTTGACCCAATAGGGCATATGATGTTGGTAGATGCGGTTGTAGAAAATCGTATTGACTCATTAGAAAATTTAACAGATTTCGGAATGACAGGCAATGTATTCCTTGCTTATCAGGAAAGCCACTCCTTGCTGCGATATATTGCCCAAACCTATGGAGAGGAAAAGGTATCCATTCTTTTGAGAAAATTCAAAAAAAGTGCAGGATTAGAAGGGACAATCAAACAATCGTTGGGTGTGGATATTAAACAATTAGAAACAGGATGGATAAAATCACTCCGTCAGGCATATTATCCGGAGGTAGCCAAAAGAAGGCTTGCGGCTGATGACAGCCAGCAGATTTTCAAAGGTCAAGTAATCCCTGCTGCCCCGTCATTTTCACCTGGTGGAGATCTTGCAGCAGTTACTATTATTAAGGATGGCATCCCCTGCATTGCCTTAATGAAAACCTCAGATGGAACAGTCGTTAAATATATTACAGAAGGGTTGCGGGGGATAAAATTTGAAGACCTTAGCTTTGAGGTTTCACCTGCCTACTCAAGGGATGGTTCAAGGATTGCCTTTATTGCTAAATGTAAGAACAGGGATGTTGTTTTTCTCTTTGATGTGTTTGATAATAAATTGTTAAAGACACTAAAGGTAGATTTGGATAATATCTCCTCTTTGTGTTTTACTCAGGATAGTGATAACATCATCTTATCTGGCCTTAAAAATGGGGAAAGCAATATTTATAGGTTTAATATTCCAACAAAAGGGCTGGAAAAGATTACCCATGGGATGGATAGACAGCCTGCTTATTCACCTATTGGCAACAAAATAGCATTTATCCGTGAGGCAGGAACGGCAACCGACCTTTTCGTGCTGAATATGGATACCGCTGAGGTTACAAGACTTGCACTACCTGATTCGCTGAAGATAAACCCATTCTGGTCACCGGATGGGAATATCGTTTATTGCTCATGTCTGCTTAATAAAACATACAATATTTGGGCGGTAAAACTTCAGGAAGAAGGCACAAAGGAGGAAGTAGGCAGAGGTGAAATGCTTATGCCCCTGCAAGATGAAAATTCAGGTTATTTTTCTGTTCCCTTCCCATTTACTCAGGTAACAGATTACTTTGGCGGGGCATTTAATGGTGGATATATGGGCGATAAGATGAGTTTTTCGTCCTATGAAAAAGGGGGAAATGCTGTTTATTTTCATGAAAAGCCATTGGATATGGTTTGGATTCAGCCAGAAATAAATGGCAGCACTACTGCCAAAGCCACCACCTCCCTTGCGATTAAAAAAACAGATGGCAACATAACCCCATATAAAACAAGGCTTACCTTTGACTGGAGAAGAATGGATATGTTGTACAGTTCTGCTAATGGGTTTGCAGGGATAGGGGAACTGGCTATGAGCGATGTGCTTGGTAATCATCGATTTATCTGGAGGGGTGACGCATCATCCTCAATTGGGGGAGATGCTAATTTTATCCTTGCCTATCTTTATCTTGGCAAAAGGGCATCGTATGGGGTAGATATATCTGATTGGTCTAATTCTTATAGGTTTTTGAATGAGGAGTCTAAGGAAAAAAAGTATGGTGTCTCCGGCAATGTTTCCTATCCATTGGATATATTTCGTCGGGTAGAGTTTGGGCTGTCCTCCAAAAGGGTTGTAACCAACTATATTTTGCCCAAGTCGCCAACTGTAAGAGAGAATATAAATCTTGTTTCAGCTGCTATTATTCATGATACAACCGTCTGGTCATGGAACGGACCCATTGGTGGTTCAAGGGCAAGGATAGGGGTTAGTGATACAATTAATCTTTCAGATAATGACCTTGATTTTACGAACCTTGAGGTAGACTTGCGAAAATATATCAAGGCTGGAAACAGATCTGCCATGGCATTTCAACTTAGCGGCAAGACCTCAACTGGACAGGATCAAACCCAGTTTATCCTCGGTAATGGGGGAATAATGGTAACAAATGAAAATGGAAGAATAAAACAATATTTTGTTGATGAATTCAGGGGGGGAACAGAGCTAAGGGGAAAGGCATTTGCCAAGGGTTCATTTGAGTTTCGTTTTCCATTGATTGATACCATCCAATTTAGCCTGCCCATGTCTATTAGAAACATTCGTTCTCTTGTATTTTTTGATATTGGTGCTGCATGGCAGGAAGGAAAACCGCCTGTATTCCGTAAGGCTATCGCTGAAAACAACATAAGAGGTGCATTCGGCTGGGGGATACGGTCAAACCTATGGGTTTTTCCCATAAGGATAGATTATGCCAGAGGGACAGATTTTATAAATTCAACCTCAGGGGCAGTAACACATTTTAGTCTTGGGTATGATTTTTAGAGTATAAACGGTAATAATACGCAAAAGATCTAAAATGTATACCTTGCCCTTGATTGGTCAGTAGAGTTAGTTTGTGAGCCTTCTACACGGAACATGGGGACTCACCCCCCCCCTCATTCACAACAGGCAAAGAGATTGCTCCCTTCACCGGTAAGCTGAAGAAAAAGGTTGTCTTTTTGTCAATCTCGCTTTCCACCCATATCCTGCCGCCAAGGTGTTCAACAATCTCCTTGCAAATAGTCAAGCCAAGCCCTGTGCCCTTTACCTCTGTAGGGATATTTTCTATCTGACAGAATCTTTCAAAGACACTGGCAAGTTTTTCTGGCGGGATGCCATGACCGGTATTAGAGATAGCGGTAATAACCTCTGCCGCAGCCGCGACAGTTTCGTAAATTTTAACCCCTATCCTGCCTTCATGATTCACAAACTTAAGGGCATTGTTCAAAAGATTAACCACTACCTGAATCAATTTATCATGATCAGCAGTAACGACTGAAAGGTGTTCAGGGACATCTACACTCAAGAATATACCTTGTTGAACAATATACCCCTTTATCCCATTAATAGCGGTTTGAACCACCTCTATCATAGAAATGTCTTTCATGTGCCATGTTGCTTTCCCTGCTTCTATCTTTGAGAGATCAAGGATATCATTAATCAGACGGGCTAACCTTTCGGCTTCTTCTTTCATAATCTTTAAGAAGTCATTTCTGGTATTTACATCTCCATCAGGATCCTCAAGCAATAATTCACTAAATGCTCGCATAGATGTCAACGGTGTTCTTAGTTCATGAGCTGCAACCGAGAGAAAGTTGCTTTTTAACTCATCTTGTTTTTTTAACCGCTCATTTGCCTCTTTTAGTTCGGAGGTCCGATCTTCAACCTTCTGCTCAAGGGTTTGCAAGTACTCTTCTATCTGCTTGGCTGATTCAGATAATTTTTCAGTCATTGTATTAAAGGCAGCGGTAAGATCTCCAATCTCATCATGCCGTATCTTCCCATTTACGAAACGACATAAATCTCCTTCAGCTACCCGTGCAGTCACCCTTACCAATTGCTTTATTGGCTGGGTGATTCTTCTGGCTAACAATACAGTCCATACTATTCCGACCATGATAACAAGGAGAGAGATAAAAAAGGCAATCATTTGTATGGTTTTTACAGTTTTTTCTTTGTTCTCAAGCAATATCCCTACCCGGACAAATCCAATATTTTCTTGGCTTTTTGTTTGACCAATCTGGCTATCAAATATTAGCGACTCACCCTTGTTTACCCTTCTGATAGTAGAGACAGGGGCAATAATATCATACACACTCTTGCCCTTATAAGAATATTGATTAATAGTACTATGAGTCGTCCTGACGCCCTTGAGGAAATCTATCCACAGTGTTGAATTAACAATTGATGCAATAATTTTGCTATTTTGATCGCAAACAGCTACAAAGGCTATATCATCATTTTTAAGCACACCCTGAATAAGTTTATTCAGCATCTCCTTATTCTCAAAAAGCAGTCCATATTCACTATTATAAGCCAGATTTTTAGATAGCGATAGCCCACGATTACGAAGCTCGTTTTCAATGATTGCCTTCTGCTTGCAAACAAAAAAACTGCTCAAAACCACAGCCATGCTGATCACCAAAAGGCTGACAGAAAGGATAAGTTTAACTCCGAGAGTAGGTCGTATGAGCATTTTTTATCTCCTCACTTTACCACTTCATTCGCTAAATCCCTCACTTGAACAGGAATAACAATATTCATTAATTCAGCTGTTTTAATATTAATCGTTAAAAGCGGATCTTCCGGCTCTTCTATGGATATTTGAGTATTACCATTAGTCAATATTTGCCCAATAAGTTTAACTGTTTGCTTGCCAATTCGGTCATAGCCAGCTGAAACCGAAAACAACGCCCCATTCTTCACAAATGTCGGAGATGGGGCAATAACCGGAACATTAGCCTTCAGGGTTGTCTCTAAAATATACCTTGCAATTGATTGATTGGCAACCATTGGGTCAGGCACAAGCCAGAAGGCATCTATGCTCTGTTCAATCATATTCTTTAAGGCAGGGGCAATCTGTGTCTCAGATTTCACAGGAGAGGCAACAATGGAGATGTTTTCTTTTTGGGCAGCAGCGATTAAAGAGGCAGAGACAACTGGATTATAAATAACCCCTATTTTTTTAGCCTTTGGCAATATTTTTCGCAAGACTTGAATCTGTGCCCTGGCTGAAATATCCAGAGCCACCCCACTCATATTGAGCTTGAGAAGATATGGATTCAGGACCATGCTGAAGATTGTGGGGATGCCCTTGGTTTTGTCAAAGCATCCTTCCGCAGCCTCTGTCCCAATAGCCACAATAATATCAGGTTTTTTGGACAAAATCTCTGCGATGATTTTTCGGATATTCTTCTTGTCCCCATTCAGATTGTATTCATAAAAGATGGCATTTACACCATTTTTAATCTCCTTGACAACGACCATATACGGTTGTATCTGCCGAGAGACAACTATGGCAATTCGAGGCTCTACTGCATAGACATCAGATGCCAAACAAAACAGGCTTATCAACAGGCATATTAGCCAAAAATGTAATTTCATAGTCTTTGTCTCCGAGACATTCAGGCAGATACATAGGTTCGCCCCTACAATTCCCATCCTATCCTTACCTGCACTGACTGTCTGCTTGTGGTTATAAAATTCGGACCCTCTTCATACTCCTCGTCCGTCAGGTTTCGTCCAATCACAGATAGGGATACAGTATCGCTCAGCCTCCATCTAAGATAGGAATCCAGCATAAAATAGGATGGCAGCGTAACAGGATCAGGGTGTGCCCTTGTAATCATAGAACGCCTTTTCCCTACACTTGTTCCATTTATGCCTATTTCCAGATTATCAACAGGGTTATAATTCAGTTTCAAGCACATCTTGTTTTTAGGAATATAAGGCATGGTATCATCCTTGTTGGTATCTAATTGCGTATATAAAAGTGATGCAAAAAGATTATTCATCAGGCTCTTTTTCAGCTCCATTTCTATCCCCTTTATTTCAACAGTAGACGACTGATTGACATATTCCCTTCTGATAGGTGTAGTTGCTACAAATGCAGTATAAGGAAAATCAATAAGTTTTTCCATCTTATTCTTGAATATGGTTATCCTGCCCATTGTTTTTTCATTTAATTGATGAAAAACCGCTGCCTCGTAGGAGGTTATCTCCTCTGGCAGTAATGGATTACCCTCTTGTTTTTGAACCAGGGCAGTGACAAAATATTGTTGATTATAAAGCTCGGAAAAATCAGGTGGACGAAATGCCTTGCCAGCAGAAACCTTAAAAACAGTGGGATGATTTTTAAGGTTGTAAACCATGCCAAACCGTGGGCTTACCATTGAGCCATAAACGCTATGCTGGTCATACCGTGCCCCTATAGTTAGGGTTAATTGATTATTTGGCTTAAACTCATCCTGAATGAATAAGGCACTTGTATTGCCAGTATATCTTTCGTTGATGCTATTACTATATACGGTTGTTTCTGTTGTGCCTTGAGGCAATTGGACAGTTGCCGTAGCTGTATCTCTATATCTTGGCAATTCTCCAACCACATAACGAAGGTCGAGTCCCCAGATAAAAAAGTTTTGTTCATTTATTAACCAATTGTGTTGAACCTCAAGACCGCTTGCTGATTCAGGATAGTGAGGATATTCCATGATTGCGGTTGTTTCAGTTGAAGATGTTACACGAATAGTAGGCAGTTGAAAATCTATGTCTGTCCTCCCGCTGTAACCTCGAATGGATAGATTGGAGACCGGATTAAGGACACCATAATACAGCACATCTGAATACTGATTTTTTATGCTGCATCTTCCAACCTTTCGACCATTCTCCAGAAAGTATTCAGCAAGACCAAACCCTCCATCAGACATACCTACCTGAAATGTAAGGCTTGAAGAATCCTTGAGCGGAACCTTGAGTTTTGTTGTAATAATATCATTTTTCACATCTGCATTAGTCCTGCCATTATCTGCATCCAGATGACTTGCGGTTAAGAATAATGACGACTTATTTTCTATTTCGTGTCCATAGTGTACTTGGCAATATCTTGAATTACCAGAGGTTTGCCTTGCTGGAGATTTGGTTCTATCCAGCATTTTATTTAGTCCAATCGAGGTTGTAACCCCTACGGTATTCTTAACCCCCGAACGAGTGATGATGTTGATTACACCGCTAAAGGCATTGGCACCATACATGGCTGAACCAGGTCCCTTAAGGATTTCTATCCGTTCAACATTATCCAGCCCAACCATCATTGGTTCCACGCTTCCAATAATGACAGTATTCAATGGCCTTCCATCCAATAAGAACAATATCCTCTCACTTCCAGATGTACCACCGCCACCCCGTAGACTGACAATGGTAAAAGCCCTATTATTGAGAATATCAACATCGTATTGCAGCCTGAGAAGTTCATCAAGGTTCCTACACCCCCAGTCTTCAATCTCTTTTCTGGTTATAACCCTGATGGTAGAAGGTGCTTCAATAATCTTTTGCTCCCGCTTTGCCGCAGTTACTACCACCTCATCCTCATTAAAAAGCAATAACTCCAATGGACCTTGAGAAAAGACAGGATGGGAATAAAGAATCAGGAAAGAGATAAGGAATAACTTAATCAATGGCTGTTTCATGCTTAGAACCTCCTGAGGATAGGGTGATGATAGGGCTGCTATTATTGCGGGATATTAATATACCTTATAACTAATATACACCTTTTTTGAAAAAAAGCAAGGATTATTTTTATTTATTAGTCATAAAAGTATGAATGTACACAATTATTATTAATAACCTCAGGCTGAAGGTTGATTTGTCCCTGCCTTACTGTTCAGGGCAAACCCAGCAATTCTCATTATGAAAAAGTATAGGAAAGGATAGTGTGGAGATAAGTATGAATTTACGACAAATGACAGGTAAGAATGCTTGTCCTACCAACTATTTTGTTGATAATCTCCATATCTCCTTCATCACCTTATCCCTTCTGGACATAAGTTTTGCCAAAATGAGAATTGCTGCTTACAGTCATTTTT